>JAYTUA010000115.1:0-7253 GCA_043745015.1 Opitutaceae bacterium
GGGCAAGCCCAACCCGGTCGTCAAGGCCGGCGAGTTCGTCTTCGCCGCCGCGTACCTCGACCACGGCCACATCAACGGCCAGTGCAACGGCCTCACCGAGGCCGGCGCCACGCTCAAGTGGGTCTATGAACCCGACCCGGTGAAACTGGCCGCCTTCCAGAAGGCCTTCCCGACCGCCAAGACCGCCGCCTCGCTCGAAGAGATTCTCGCCGATCCGGAGGTGAAGCTCGTCGCCACCGCCGCCGTGCCCAACCTGCGCGGCCCGATCGGCTGCCGAGTGATGCAGGCCGGCAAGGATTACTTCACCGACAAGCCGCCCTTCACCACCCTCGACCAGCTCGCCGAGGCCAGGAAGGTCGCCGCCGCCACGGGCAAAAAGTACATGGTCTACTTCAGCGAGCGCCTGCACAATGAGTCGGCGATGTTCGCCACCGACCTCGTCCAGCAGGGCGCCGTCGGCCGCGTGCTCCAGGTGCTCGGTCTCGGGCCGCACCGAGAGGGCAAGGGCCGCCCCGCCTGGTTCTACGAGAAGGAGCAGTTCGGCGGCATCCTCTGCGACATCGGCTCGCACCAGTTCGAGCAGTTCCTCACCTACTCCGGCGCGACCGACGCCACGGTCATGCACGCCGCCGTCGCCAACTACGCGCATCCACAGCATCCCGGCTTCGAGGATTTCGGCGAGGCCAACCTCCTTGGCAACAATGGCGCGACCAATTACATCCGCGTGGACTGGTTCACCCCCGCCGGCCTCAGCACCTGGGGCGACGGCCGCACCATCATCCTCGGCGAGAAAGGCTACATCGAGCTCCGCAAATATCTCGACGTCGGCCGCGACAAGCGGGGCGACAACGTCTACATCGTGGACCAGCAAGGCGAGCGCTACCTCAATGTCGACGGCCAGGTCGGCTTCCGCTTCTTCGGCGAGCTCATCCTCGACTGCCTCAACCGCACCGAGAAGGCCATGACGCAGGCCCACGCCTTCAAGGCCGCCGAGCTCTGCCTCAAGGCCCAGGCCGCGGCGAAGAAGATCGTGTAGCCAGCGACTCCCTCAGTGGTTGGGACTGTTTGGTGTAGGTCGGGCTTAATGCCCGACACCCAAACGCATTCTGTCGGGGATAAACCCCGACCTACTAATCAGCGGGTCGGTGTTGGGAAACCACCCCCCGCTCCTTTCTCACTGCTTCAGGCTCACTGCAGGTAACCGCCGGTCAGACCGGAGACGGTGGCGCGGTCGGCCGGGCTCCGGAAATCCATGTAACGGGTCATGTCGTAGGTGGCGTAGACGGGCAGCGACTCGTCGAAATGGTATGCATAGGTTTTGTTCGCGGAGATGGTGTTGGCGGCGAAATAGCCGTTGACCGTGTTGGTCGTGGAATTCCCTGAGGCTGACAGGGCGGCATTGGGTACGTGGATCCAGGCGGCAACCTGGCAGCCATTGCCGATGGTGCAGTTGGTCCCGGTGGTGGAATAGATCCGCAGGGCGCCGGCGTAGCCGGCGGCATTGAGGCTGGCGCCCGTGATCGTGAAGGCACCGTTCATGTAGACCTGCAGCGTGCTGGTGGTCGGCAGGGTGATCAGGGTGGTCGAGGTGATGGCCATGCCGGCCGTGCTGACGATCGTGACGTTGGTGTTCGCCGCGACGCTGAAGGTGTCGACCGTGCTGGTCGTGAAATAGTAGTAGCGGCTGTCCGCCGCCGGCAGGTCACCGGCGCGGGGCAGCGTCGCGGGGATGGTGGCGGCGAGATTGTAACTCTGGCTGACGCCCGCCGCCGTCGGGTACACGGGGAACGGGACGGTGAGCGAGTAGTTCGTCGTGATCGTGCCGGTGACCGTACTCGCGGCGGGCGCGACCACGCCCGCCCCGAGGTAGAGGTTGCCCTTGATCTGCCCGCTGCCGATGGAAACCGAGCCCGCCAGCACGGCGACGGAGGCGGCGGACCGGGCGATGCTGGCCGAGTAGACCAGCCAAGGGCCGGTGAGGCTGCTGGTGGGATTCGAAATATAGCTGTCGGCGTAGGTGGCGTTGGAGAGGGTCAGTCCGTTCAGAGCCACCAGCCCCCGTCCGAGGGTGCCGTTATTCCGGCGCAGCGCCAGATGCACGGTTCGGATGACCGGGGCGCCGCCATCAAACGGGGTCACGATCGCCTGGGCGACGATGTAGGGCGCGGCATCGCTCCCGTCGTAGCCCTTGACGTAGACCTTGACCACGGCGACGGCGTTCTGGTCGCGATTGAAAGTCGGGAGGGTGCGCATGGCATTTGCGGCGGAGATCGTCCAGCCGGACCAGGCGGTCGCCGGTGCCGTGCCCACGCCCATCAGGTTGAAGCAGTAGAGCGCTTCCTCGACCCCCGCTTCCGCGAGGTTGGCGGCATCGTTGGCAAAAAAAGTGCGATGGGCGACCTTGAGCGTGGTGCGGCTCAACGTGAGGTAGCTGCCCAGCACCATGCCAATCCCGACGGAGAACAGCATGGCCGTGAGCAGCATGCTGCCTCTCTCGCCGATGATACGGTGGCCCGCGGGCAGGACTGGCGTGGTGGAACGCATCACGGTTTGTTCCTCAGGATGAAAATCGCCGACACGGTCGTGTCGGTGGAGTTCGCGGCCGTCACGGCCGTGCGGACGGCGTTCAGGCTGACCTGCACCTTCTTGGTCGCCAGGTCGGTGGTCGCAACCGTGCCATCGCGGTCATAGCGGGCGAACACGAGGCCGGCGGAGCCATCCGCCAGCAAGGGAATCCCCCGCACGAGGTAGATGCGCCCGATGGTCACTGCGCTGCTCGCGCCGGGCACCGAGAAAAAGCTCTGGGTGGCACTCGTCCAGGCATAGGTCACCTGGGAGGTGGTCCCGCTCTGGTTCGGCAGGGTGAGCGTGATGTCACTGGCGCCGTTCCAGGTGATGGTGATCGCGCTCTTCAAATCCCCTTCCAGCTGCTCGAGGCCCCGGCGCACCTGCGAACTCATCTCGGCGTATTGCGTCACGCGCACCCCGCTGCGCATGAGCTGGAGATTGGTGGTAACGACCCCGGTCAGCACGAGACCGCCGATCAGCGCCGCGACCATCAGCTCCACGATGGTGAAGCCGCTCCCGGGGCGGACCCTGAAGCTAGTTGCCATAGAAATGGTCACGGAGCCCTCCCTGGGTGTAATAGCTGGTGTAACTGCGCGTGAGGTTGCGGCCATCATAGCCGCGCCACCGCACGGTCAGGGTGATCTGCACTATCTGGCCCGAATGGCCCGCCACGACGGCGAGCGTGCGCGACAGGGTGAACCGGCCGCTGATCGTGGGATTGCGGGCAAAGCCCGGGTCGATCACCGGCGCGTAGGTGCCATCGCTGACCGCGGCCCAGGTGAACATCCGCTCCTTTTCCATCTCGCACTGGAGGATATTGCTGGCGACTTCCAGGTTGCGCGCGGTGTCGAACTGCAGGAAGGCGCTCTGCATGGCCGTGAGCGACGTGGTGAACACGAGGGCGAGCACGAGCACCGACATCGCCACCTCCACGATGGTGAAGGCGCGGGCGGCGGCGGCGGGGGATCGGATCTTGCGGGGGAGGGCCATGGAGGAATTCCTACGGAACGCGCCGGTAAACCTCGCCGCAGAAGACCAGGTTGCCATCGGCTCCGACTTCAATGAGGCCTCCGGGCTGGTTCGTCGCCAGGCAGAGCTGCTCGCCCAGCCGGCCCGGCGTGTAGCTGGCGTAGACGATCCGCGGCGCCTCCACTGCGCCCAACTCAAACAATTTCAATTCACCCGGGCCCGGCACCACGATGCCATGCTCGCCGGGTTCCGTACCGGTCAGGTAGACCCCCTTGAGCGAGGCTTCCAGTCGGGTACGCTCGGCGGGCCCGACCCGGGCGAAATCCGCCGGCGGTCCTTCCTGACCGAAGGGCCCGGCCAGCAGGAAGATTCCGGCCAGCAAGATCACCGCCACGGTCGCGAGGGCGATCAGGCGGGGCAGACTGGGCGCGGCGGCCGGCGCCGGCGCCAGCACCGAAGGGTCAACACTCCCCACCGGCTCGGCCCCGGCCCGGGCATCCCGCACGGACTGGTTGCGCACGGTAGCCGCCGTCCCGTCCAATTCGGCCATGACCTCATCCACCGTGAAGATCTGGGCGGGCAGATCGCGCCGATGCACGTCATAGAGGATCAATTTCTTCTGTTCGGTGCGGAGCAGGTAGCTCTCGCGCCGCACCTGCACCCGGATCTCCGCGTCCGCGGCCGTGTTCTCGATCGGATCCACTTCGCAGAAATTCCGGAGCAAGGCGACCAGTTCCTCGGTCCCCACGTCGCGGCGCTCGAGGTGCGACAGCGCGGCGAAGGACCGGGCGTCCGGGGCGAGATTGACCAGGATGACGTGATACATCGGCTTAGGGGTTGTCCGCGACAAAGTAGACGGGCCAGCCGTTGAACCCCGTCCGGAAGCGGCCGGTGGAGAGATTGCCGTCATCCATCCGGCGGTCGATCGCCTGCAACTCGGCCCGGGTGAGATCCAGGGGGAAGGCTGGCGCGAAGGCGGTGACTACCACGGCGCCGCGCCGGTCCCACCCGTAGCTGCCGCCGAAGGGCGGACCGTCGGCCCAGTTGGTCTCCACGAGTGCATCCTCCATGCCCGCGGGCAGGGGAACCTCCGCGGTGGTGGCCGCGGGCCAGCGGCGATTTTGCCTTTGGTAGTTCTGAAACGCCGTGGCAAACTCCTGCAGGTCGGAGATGAAGCGCTCGCGGTCCCGCTGCCGCCGGTCCCGGCCCAGCCAGGTGAACAGCAGCACGCCGGCGAGCAGGACGACGAGCAGGACGAGCATCATTTCGGTCAGCGTGAAACCGCGCGCGTGGCCCCGGCCCCGCCCCCACCCCATGGTTCGGATGCTGTACCGCGAGGAACTCATGCTCGGCGGCGGCGGATTCAGTTCTCCGCCGGATGGAAGCCCACGTCGGGCAGGGTGCTGCGCTCCACCTCCTCCAGGGTGGTCCAGCCGATGAGCGCCTTCTTCAGGCCGTCGTGCCGGAGCGAGCGGTGCCCGACGCGCTTGGCCTCCTCAATCAGCAGCGCCACGCTCTGCTTCTCGGTGATGAGCTCGCGCATCCGCTCGGAGACTTCCACAAATTCATAGATGCCCACGCGGCCGCTGTAGCCGGAATTGAAGCACTTGGGGCAGCCGCGGCCCCGATAGAGTGTGACCGGCACGCCCTCGTAGCCGGAGAAGAACTCGGCCAGTTCGGACTCCGAAGCCTGGTATTGCTCCTTGCACGAGGAACAGATGCGGCGCACCAGCCGCTGGGAGAGCACCCCCATGGTCGTCGGGGCCACGAGGTAGGGATCCACGCCGATTTCCACCAGCCGGGTGACGGCCTGCAGGGCGTTGTTGGTATGGAGCGTCGTCAGCACGAAATGCCCGGTCAACGCGGCCTCGGTGGCGATCAGCGCGGTTTCCAGGTCGCGGATTTCGCCGATGAGGATGACATCGGGATCCTGCCGCATGATGCTGCGCAGCACCTTGGCAAAGGTCAGGCCGATGCCCGCATTGACCTGGTGCTGGGTGATGTCGGGCAGCCGGTATTCCACCGGGTCCTCGATGGTGGTGATGTTGAGGTCGGGGCGGTTGAGCTCATTGATGCAGCCGTAAAGCGTGGTGGTCTTGCCGCTGCCGGTGGGCCCGCAGACGATCAGAATGCCGTTGGGGCGGGACACGACGCGCCGGATCGCCTCGAGCGTCGAGCGCGGAAAGCCGAGGTTGTCCAGGCTCAGCATGGACTGGTCGAGCGGCGAACCAAGGACGCGCAGCACGGCCTTTTCCCCGTAGAGGCTGGGCAGCGTCGAGACGCGGAACGAGGTGTTGAGCGTGCCAAAGTTGAGTTCGAAGGCGCCGTCCAGCGGCAGCCGGCTTTGCGAGAGGTCGAGCTGGCAGAGCACCTTGATGCGCACGACGAGGGTGACGTGCACCGTCCGCGGCAGCTCCATGACGGTCTGCATGTCGCCGTCGATGCGCATACGCACGCGGCTGTCCTCCGCGCGGGTTTCAAAATGGATGTCGGAGGCCCGGCGCCGGTAGGCGGTCAGGATGATGCTGTTGAGCAGCTCGATCACGGCCTTGGACTCGACCAGGTCGGCGACGTCGGCGGCGGTCTTGATCTCGCGGGCGCCGATCATGCCGGGCAGCTGGTCGCAGAAGCTCTGGAGGTTGAGCGCCATGTTGCCCTCGGCTCCAAGGTACATGTCGATCGCCGTCGTAATCTCGTCGGGGTGGGCAAAAACCGGGCTGACATTCTTGCCCAGGATCTTGCCCAGCGACTCGACCTGCTTGGTGTTGAGCGGATCACTCATGCCCACCGTGACGCCGTCCCCCATTGAATTCAGCACGACGGCCCCCACCCGTCGCGCAATGTCCACCGGCAGCTGCTCGAAGCCGTCGGTCGGGATCGCCACGCTCATGGGGTTGAGGTAGGCCACGCCGAGGGCGTCGGCCCACAGCTGGCACAGGCGGGTCTTGGGCAGCACCGACCGTTCCATCAGGTCCCGGAGCAGCTTCATCGGGTCGGCCTTGTGCAGATTCGCGCGGGCGTCGATCAGGGTCGTCTGGGCCGGAGCCAGCCGGCGCACCGCGTCGAGGAATGTGTCGATGTGGCTCATGGGGCGGGCTTGTCGGGTTTCCGGGCCGCGGCGCGGAAGCGGGCGGCAATATCCTTCTGGTTCAGCAGCCGGGGCGTGCCGGAGGACGACTGGTTGTAGTCCAGCCGCGCCTCCTCCATCATGGTCCGCAGGTCGTAGCGCACCAAATAATCCACCAGCGAGGGGACTTTAACCGGGGTTGGCTTGGGGTCGTTCATGAGGTTCGGGGTCTCCGGGGATAAACTGCCGCAGCATTTCCTGCAATTCCACCTGCAGGAGGTCGGCCCGTACGTCCTTCCGGATGAAGGATGAGGCGCCCTTGACCACGCACTCCTCGACGATCGCCTCCTCCGAGATCGAGGTGAGCATCACGATGGGCGTGTCCGGCTTGAACGCCCGGATCTGGCCGAGTGCCTGCACCCCGTCCACCCGGGGCATGTTGATGTCGAGCAGGATCAGCTCGGGGTCGGCCGTCCGGGCGAGGTCGATGGCTTCCTGCCCGTCGCGGGCCTCGGTCAGCGCGCAGCTGATGTAGCTACTCAGCACCTTGCCCACGAAAACCCGCATGTAGCGTTCATCATCGACCAGCAGGATCCGGAGCGGTGTGGTTCGATTTATCATGCAGGACAGGCTGGGAAAGGAGCTGGCA
>JAYTUA010000116.1:0-1889 GCA_043745015.1 Opitutaceae bacterium
CCCTCGCACCATTTCGGGAACGAGCGGCGGCGGTCGATCGGCGCCGCGGTGATGACGATGGCGACCTCGTCCGCGTTCACCTGCTCCAGCAGTTCCTGCAGCGCCTCCACCTGCGTGAGCGTGCCCTCGGCGCGCCCGGTCACGGTGTCGGCGAGGAAGTTGACGTCTTTGAACCACACGACGCGCTTGCCGCCGAACATCGGCATGGTCTGCACCGCGTCGCGGAAACGGTTCACCGCCGCGCCGACCTCGTCCACGTTGGCCGCGAAGCCGCTGATGATCTCGCGTGAGAAGTCGTCCGCGCCGGCCTCCGCCGCCAGCGCCGCGAAGCGCGACGCGCCGAACCGGTTGACGATAAAGTCATCGGGTCCGCAAAGGAACGCGAAGTTTTTGGCGGCGGCGGGCATGGGCGGGGATTTGCCCATGAAACCCGCGAAAGCGCACGAAAAAAGCAACCCGGGAGGGCGGGTCGTCCCCGACGAGCCGCTCCCCCGCGGCTCATCCGGAGGATTCGTCCTCCCCGATGCCTCAGTTCGCCAGCGGCAGGGCGGCCTTGCGCGATTCCTTGACGACCTCGCGCCGGAGCCAGTCGATGGCGGCGGTCACGGCGCGTTCCTTGACGGCGCAGCGCGGACCGGGGTAGCCGAGCTTCCTCGACCAGCAGCCGCCGGGCGTGTGCAGGCCGACATAGATGGTACCCACGGGATTCTCGCCCACGCCGCCGGTCGGACCGGCAAAGCCGGTGATGGCCACACCGTAGTCCGCCCCCAGCTGCTCGGCCACGCCCGTGGCCATGGCCACGGCGCACTCCGCGCTGACGGCGCCGTGCTGCGAGAGCAGGCACTCGGGGCAGTCGAGCAGCAGCATCTTCGAGTCGTTGCTGTAGGAGACGATGCCGCCCTGGAAAAACTTGGAGGCGCCGCAGACATCGGTGAACGAGTTGGCGAGCAGCCCGCCCGTGCAGGACTCGGCGACGGCGAGCGTGCGGTTCTGGGCGCGGAGCCCGTCGCCCACGACCTTCACCATCTCGTCGTGCCCGAAGCACACGAAGTCCTCGCCCAGCAGCGCCGCGCAGTCGTCGGCGAGCGAGCGCAGGATGTCCATGGCATATTGCCCGTCGGGCGAACTGACGCGGCAGTCCACCTGCCCGAGGTGCGCGCAGAACGCGATGCCCAGGCCGGGAAGCCGGTCGAAGAGCGGCTGGAACTTCGTCTCGAGCGCCGACTCGCCGACGCCGGCGGTGCGGATCTGGATGTAGGCCTCGCTCTCGGCGAGCAGCCGGCGCTGCGTGAGGCGGGGCAGGACCTGCTCGGAGAACATCGGGCGGAGCTCGTTCGGCGGGCCGGGCAGCATGATGAGGATCTTGCCCTCCTGCTCGACCCAGAGGCCCGGCGCGGTGCCGTTGGCGTTGGGCAGCACCTCACCGTGCTCGAACTTGTAGGCCTGCTTGAGATTGTTGGCGGAGGGCACGCGGCCGAACTTCGTGAAGCGGTCCCTGATCGCCTCCTCGAGGGCCGGGTCGAACACCAGTTTCTGGCCCAGCGCCTGCGCCAGCACCTCGCGCGTGCGGTCGTCGCAAGTCGGCCCCAGCCCGCCCGTCGTGATAAGCACGTCGGCCTGGGCCCAGCTCTCGCGGAACTGCGCGGCGATGGCCGGCGCCTCGTCGGAAATGGTGACGTTGCGGGCCAGTTGCACGCCGCGGCGGCCAAGCTCTGCGCCGATCCACGTCAGGTGGCCGTTGGCCGTCAGCCCGAGCAGCAGCTCATCGCCCAGCGTGAGCAGTTCGTAGCGCGGCGCGGCGCGGCGCGGTTTTGACGATTCCGGGGTGGCCATACAGTGTGTGGACGCGCAACGTAGCTCGTTTTCCGCAAAATGCCAGCCGTCCCACG
>JAYTUA010000117.1:0-7208 GCA_043745015.1 Opitutaceae bacterium
CGTGGACTCCACCCGGTAGGTGGCCGAGCCCTGGGCCACGGCTTGGTCGATGAGCGGGCGGGCGGCTGGCCCGGCCACGACCAGCAGGCCGCTGCGTTCCATCTGGTTGTTCGCCGGTATGCCGAGCGGGGTGTCATCGACCATGGTGCCGGCGAGCGTGCCATTGAGGAAGATTTTGTGGGTGCCCCGGGAGATCAGGTAGGAGACGACATTGGGGTTATCCACCCGATAGGTCACATGCACGGTCCCGTCGCCCGTGCGCTCGATCTTGGCCAGGGCCACCTTGAGTTCGCCGGCGATGATTTGAGAGACGTTGGAGCAGGCGCTGAAGCCGCCGGCCAGCAGGCCGGCCAGCAGAAAGAGGGACAGTTTCTTCATGGATAAAATGGTGGGGACCGGGGCAGGCGCGGCAAGAACCTAGTCATCCTTCGGTTGGAATTTCTTCGGCTCCTTGGCGCCACCGAGCTCGAGCTGGGCGATCACCCCGACGGCGGCCAGGGCGAGGATGGAGGGAAACATCCAGCCGTTGCCGTCGATCAGGGCCGGCATCTGGTCCGGCTGCTTGAAATAAAACAGCCAGTCGATCTGGCTGGTGAAGTAGGACAGGGCCAGGATGGACCGGAACGAGCCCAGCAGCGCGGTGGACAGGATGATCAGGATCCGCTGCACCTTTACCGCGAGGAAACCGCCGATGATCCCCAGTACCACGCCGGTCAGCAGGGCCACCGTGTGCTGGTAGTTGGCAAGGAGCAAAATCCCCAGGGTGGCCCCGAAGCCGAAGCCCGCGACAAACACGGCCGCGATATAAAGCAGAAAAGCCAGGGCGGCTCCGAGTACCGCGCCAATTATCATGGCGGCAATCTCCACCCCCGGACCGAACCCCAGGCTCAAGGCGGCGGCCTGGCCGGCCGCCAGGCCCAGCAGTCCTCCGACCACCGTCAGGGTGATCTTGAAAATCCGATAACCGAAAAAACAGTCGAGCATCCCCCAGGTGATGGCACCGGCGGAAATCCACGGATACAATTCGGCGAGATCCGGCATGGGGCTACCCGGCCGGGGGTGAGTGCCGGAGTTGGGCGGCAGCGTGCGGAATCATGCCCCGATGCAAGGGCCGCTTCGGATGGCGTCAATGCCTGCTGCTCAGAATTGCGCCAGGGCCCGGGCGCTTTCCCACACGATCCAGGCGACGGCAAAGGCGATGGTCCAGCGGACGAGGCCGCGGAGGAAGCGCTGGCGGCGCAAACCGCGGCCAAAATGATTGGCGGACAGGGTAGGCCGGGCTTGGAAGGGCGCCTGACTGCGCCACTGGTCGTAAGGCGTGGGCTTGTGCCATGACGATTTGACATACTGCCGGCCGCTGCTGCCGGGTAGCATTGGCAGGTAGTTCAGCAGGCGGCGCAGGTTAAGGGACATGGGGGTACAGTGTCCCGGAAAATAGCGCTTCCGTTCAATTCGATTCTGGCTATCTGGACACCTTTCACGCTCCGTTTACCCACGATGCATCACTTCCACTACGCCGGGCAAAAGCTGCATTGCGAGTCAGTTGACCTCGCCGCCATCGCGCAGCTCCACGGCACCCCGACCTACGTTTACAGCGCGCAAACCATTGCGGACAACTACCACCGGCTGGCCGCCAGCCTGGCGGGTCTGGAGGTGCAGATCTGCTATGCGATGAAGGCGAACTCCAACCTCGCCGTCCTGCGCCATTTTGCCAATCTCGGCGCGGCATTTGATCTGGTGAGCGGCGGCGAGTTGCAGCGCGTGCTGGCTGCGGGCGGCAAGGCGCACGCCAGCGTGTTTGCCGGGGTCGGCAAGACCGAGGCGGAAATTCGCCTCGCCTTGGAGGCCGGGGTCTTCGGTTTCCACGTGGAGAGCGAGCCCGAGCTCGCACGGATCAACCACGTGGCCGGCCAGCTGGGGCGCAAGGCCCCGATCGCCATCCGTATCAACCCCGATGTTGACGCCAAGACGCACGCCAAGATCACCACCGGGAAAAGCGACAACAAGTTTGGCATCCCGCTGAAGCACGCGGCCGCCGCTTACGCGGCCGCCGCCAAGTATCCGCACCTTGAGCTCAAGGGCGTGCAGATGCACATCGGCTCGCAGCTCACCTCGGCCGCGCCCTTCATCGAGGCGGTCGAGAAGGTCGTGCCTTTCGCTGAGCAGCTGAAGAAGCTTTACGGCATTTCCTATTTCAGTGTCGGGGGCGGCATCGGCATCGTCTATCAGGATGCCCTCGCCAGCGGGTCCGCCTCCTGGTGGGAAGCCAAGCCCGCCGCCGAGCGTCCGCTGACCCCCGAGGCTTACGGCGCGGCGCTCAAGCCGCTGCTCGCGCCGCTCGGTCTCAAGATCCTGCTTGAACCCGGCCGTTTCCTCGTGGGCAACGCCGGCGTGCTGCTCGCTCGCGTCGAACACCTCAAGCAGGGCGCCCACAAAAGCTTCCTGGTGGTGGATGCCGCCATGAATGACCTCGTGCGCCCGGCCATGTATGAGGCCTATCACGAGATCGTGCCGCTCACCCGGGACTCCTCCCGCCCCGCGCTCACGGCCGACATCGTCGGCCCGATCTGCGAATCAGGTGATTGTTTTGCCAAAGACCGCACGCTGCAGACCGTGGGTGAGGGCGAGCTGGTGGCGTTCATGAGCGCCGGCGCCTACGGCTATACGATGGCCAGCCGCTACAACACCCGGTCCTTGCCGGCCGAAGTGCTGGTGGCGGGCAGCCGGTTCGAGCTGGTCAACGCGCGCGAGAAATTTGAGACTATGATCGCCAGGGAAAAAATCCCCGGCTTCCTCCAAACCTGACGGTTCACCCCATGCCCGAGCAGCGCCCACTCCATTTCGCAGTCATCGGCGCGGGCGCGTGGGGCACGGCGGTGGCGGTGCACCTGGCCCGGCGCCACCAGCACGCGACCCTGGTCACGCGCCGGCCGGAGCACGCGGTCACGATCCAGCTCGCCCGGGAAAATCGCGACTACCTGCCCGGGATCAAGCTGCCGGAGTCCCTCACGGTCACCTCGGATCTGCATGCGGCCCTGCACGAGGCGGAGGTTGCGCTCATCGCCAGCCCGTCCCACGCCCTGCGCGAATGGTGCCAACGCATCACCGGTGAACTGGCCGCCGGCCGGCTGCGGCTTTTCATCAGCCTGGTCAAGGGACTCGAGGTCGGGACGCAGCTCCGGCCCAGCGCGGTCATGGCCCAGGCGTTTCCCGGGGCCAACGTGGCCACGCTGACCGGTCCGACCAACGCGGCCGAGGTGGCGCAGGGACTGCCGGCCGCCATGGTGCTGGCCGTCGCCCAACCCGGACCATTCGTTGACCAGGTGCAGGCCGCCATGAGTGGTTCCACCCTGCGGCTCTACACCAGCGATGATCTGGCGGGCGCGGAATACGGGGCCTGTCTAAAAAACATCTATGCCATCGCCGCCGGCTTTTGCGACGGCCTCAAGCTGGGTGACAACGCCAAGGCCTCGCTGATCACCCGCGCCTTGACCGAGATGGTGCGGGTCGGCGAGACGCTTGGCGCGAAAAAGGAAACCTTCTACGGCCTGAGCGGCTTCGGCGATCTGGTCGCCACCTGCCACGGGGTCTGGAGCCGCAACCGCGAGTTTGGCGAGAAGATCGGCGCCGGCCACCCGGTGGCGGAACTGCTGGCCGGCCGGCGCACGGTCGTGGAGGGTTATCGCACCACCCAGGCGTTGCAGGAGCTGTGCGGGCAAAAGGGCATTGCCGCCCCGATCCTGGGCGAGGTGCACGCCATACTCTATCAGGGCAAGCAGCCGCGGGACGCGCTGATGGCGCTCATGACCCGCGAACTGAAGCGGGAGACCCACTCGCCTTTCCTGAAGAAGTAGTCCGGCGGTGCGTCAGTGTATTGCCTGCTCGATGACGGTGACCTTGCCGTCCTTGAAAACGATGCGGAATCTTTCTTCCCGTTCCTGTGATAGGTTTCGGTAAAGGCGGGGTGGTAATAGAGACGGTAGGTCCGGCGGACTTACAGGTGGATGCGCCGCAGGCGCAGGGCGTTGGTGATGACCGAAACACTGCTGAGTGACATCGCGAGCCCGGCGATCATCGGACTGAGCAGCAGACCGAAGAAGGGATAGAGCAGGCCGGCAGCGATCGGGACCCCGAGCGCGTTGTAGATGAAGGCAAAAAACAGATTCTGCCGGATGTTGCCCATCGTCGCCCGTGACAGGTGGATGGCCTGGGCGATGCCGCGCAGGTCGCCCTTTACCAAGGTCACCCCGGCACTTTTCATGGCCACGTCCGTGCCTGTGCCCATGGCGATGCCGACATCGGCGGCCGCGAGCGCGGGGGCATCGTTGAGCCCGTCGCCGGCGAACACCACGCGCTCACCCCTGGCCTGGTGCTCGCGGACCAGCTCCTGCTTGCGGGCGGGAGTGACCCCGGCGTGAAAACCGTCCAGACCGAGCTGCTCGGCGGTGGCGCGCGCCGCAGCCTCGCGGTCGCCAGTGACCATTGCGACGCGCAGGCCGAGCCGTTGCAGTTCGCGAATGGCGGCGAGGGTCGTTGCCTTGATCGTGTCCGCCAGCGCGAGGGTGCCGGCGGAGCGGCCATCCACGTTAACGCTGATCAGGGTGGCCGTGGCATGCAGCGCGCCGGCGGCGACCGGTGCCCGGCCGACGGTGACGACGCGACCGTTGACGGTGGCGCGGACGCCGGCGCCGGGCTCGGCCGAAAAATCCGTGGCGGCAGGCAACTCCAAGCCCCGGGCTTTCGCAGCGGCGACGATGGCGCGGGCCAGCGGATGCTCGCTGGCACTCTCGGCAGCGGCGGCGAACACGAGCAGCTCATTTTCGCTGAAGCCGTCGGCGGAATGAAGGGCGACGACCTGCGGCCGGCCCTCGGTCAGCGTGCCGGTCTTATCGATGAGCAGCGTGGTCGCACCGGCGAGGCGTTCGAGAGCGGCGGCGTCCTTCACCAGCACACCGACCTGCGCGCCGCGGCCGATGCCCGTGACCAGCGACACGGGCGTGGCGAGGCCAAGGGCGCAGGGGCAGGCGATGATGAGCACGGCGACGGCATTGAGCAGGCCGTGGAGCCAGCCTTGCTCGGGCGCGAACAGGCCCCAGGAGAAGAACGTGACGACAGCAAGCCCAAGGACAACGGGGGTGAACCAAGCGGAGACGCGGTCGGCCAGCCGCTGGATCGGGGCCTCGCTTTCGACGGCCTGCTCAACCAGGCGGACAATCTGGGCGAGGAGAGTGTCGGCCCCGACGCGCCGGGCGCGGTAGACGAAGGAGCCGGTGGTGTTCAAGGTGCCCGCGCTGAGAGCATCGCCCGTGGCCTTGACGACCGGCAGCGGTTCGCCGGTGAGCATGGATTCGTCGATTTCCGCGCGGCCTTCCTCAAGGGTGCCGTCGACGGGAAGATTTTCACCGGGGCGGACCCGCAGGCGGTCGCCGACCTGCACCTGATCGAGCGGCACGTCTTCCTCCGTTCCATCGGGACGGAGCCGGTGGGCGGTCTTGGGCGTCAGGTTCATCAGTCCGCGGATGGCTTCGTCGGTCCGGGCATGCGCGCGCTGCTCAAGGATCTGGCCGAGCAACACGATCGTGGTGATGAAAGCCGCAGCCTCGAAATAAAGGGGGATACCGTGGGCTCCGCGCAGGGCGGCAGGAAAATGCCCCGCGAACAGCACCGCCGCGACGCTGTAGAAATACGCCGCGCCGGTGCCGGTGACTGTGAGCGTGAACATGTTGGGATCGCGTTCGCGGATGGATTTCCACCACCGGCGGATGAAAGGCACGCCGCACCAGAAGAACACCGGCGTGGTCAGCGCCAGCTGCAACCAACTGTTGAGTCCGACCGGCCAGGTGTGAAAAGCGGGCGGCCAGAGCATCTCGCCCATGGCGAGGATCAGCACCGGGACCGTCAGCGCGGCGGCAACGTAGAGTTTCGGCCGCAGGTAGCGCTCGTGCGGCAGGCCCATGTAGACGGGCTGGTCGGGCGCGGTAGTATTTTCGCCCGTCGTGGTTGCGGCGTGGCCGTGGTGTTGGTGACCGCCGGCCGGATGTGCGTGGAGCGAATCGGGGAGGGAGGAGTTCATGGCGGCGGCTCGGATGCCTGAAACCGGCTCGCGGCGGCAGGCGAGCTTCGGCTTGGTCGAGGAGATGTGGGAACGAGCTCGTTCGCGACAGTTTCTAATCGCGGCGAGCTCACTCCCACGAGCAGCGCAACCCGGACCGTTTATTTATTTGGCAGATTGCGTGAGGAGGTGTGCGTTTGAATGAACTTCCAGTGGCCGTCGATTTTCTTGAGCACCGAGGTGGCGACGCCGCGTTTCTCATGCACCTTGCCGTCGGCCTTGACTACGAGGCGGTAAATGTAGCTTTCCGTCGCGAGCGCGAACGGTGGGTCCAGCCGCCCGTCCAGCTTGTAGTCCCGGTAGGTGAACTCCTTGAATTCGCCCAGCTCGGGGCCGATGTGGTGCTCGAGGTAGTGGTCAAAGGTGCCCTCGACTCCGCCGGATTCAAAGACCTGTGAGTCTTTCGTGAAAAGGCGGGCGGTATCGGCCACGTTGAGTTTCTCCATACCTTCCTTATAGGTGGCCATGACCTGCTTGATGGCGGCGACATCTTCGGCTGGAGTGGATTCCCGTTCGTGAGCGGTAGCGCTGGGCAGCAGGGCAACGAAGGCAATGAGACTGAAGGAGAGGAGCGGGGAGGGTGTTTTTTTCATGATGGGCGGGGAGTTTAGTTGGTTTACTTTTTGACGAGAGTCATGCCGCACTTTGGGCAGGTCTCGCCCGATTTGTTCGAGGTGACTTCGGGGTGCATCGGGCACACATAGGTCATCGCCATGCCATCGTGAGTGTGTTTCTCCGCCACCGATTTGGCCGGAGCGGAGTTGAGGCCAAACGCAGCAAACTTGCTCTGCCCGGCGATCTGCACCTGAACATAGAACTTAAAGAAGCCCGCCATCGCCGGCTGAAGGTGAAAGCTCAGGTCGGGGCCGCCACGCTCTGAATCCATTTCCGGCTCCTTGCCCATCGGGTGGACATGCATCACGGAATTTAGGTCAGACGTGAAGCCGACGCCGTGGGCGAAGGCCGCCATGATGGGCTCCAGGTTTTTTGCGACGGTGCCGTCTGGCTTGGTGACATGCACCGAGACGAGCGAGGCTTTCCCGGCGGTGAGCGGCTCGTCAGCAGGAATTTTGAGGTCGAAACGGTAGCCATCCAC
>JAYTUA010000118.1:0-1874 GCA_043745015.1 Opitutaceae bacterium
CGCCACATGCGGGTGTTCGTCGCCTCTGACGTCCCGCTGCCCACGCCGAAGGAAGCCAGGCTGGCGCTGGACATCCTCACCGACTACATCCGTTTCTGCACCGGGCGGGTCAAGGGCGGCTCGCTGGTCCTGTTCACGAGCTACACCGACATGCGCGCCGTCGCCACCACCCTTGAGCCGGAGTGGCGGAAGTCGCACCGGCCCTTTCTGCTGCAGGGTGCCGATCTGTCCCGCACCGAGCTGGCCCGCCAGATGCGCTCACTGGGCAACGCCGTGCTCTTCGGCACCGACAGTTTCTGGACCGGCGTGGATGTGCCCGGCACGGCGCTCTCGCAGGTCATCATCACCCGCCTCCCGTTCGACCCGCCGACCCACCCCATCACCGAGGCGAAGTGCGAGCATATCCGCGACGAAGGGGGCAACCCCTTCAACGAGCTCACGCTGCCCGACGCCCTGATCAAGTTCCGGCAGGGGGTCGGCCGCCTGATCCGCAGCAAAACCGACCGCGGGCTGGTCACCGTCCTCGACTCCCGCGTGCTCGCCAAGGCCTATGGCCGGGAGTTCCTCGCCAGCCTGCCCGCCACCGAATATGAGCGCATGGAACGGGGCAATCGTGACCGGATTTTTAGGCCTTTCCCTTGAGCCAAAAGCTGCCACTAGTCTTCCCTTTACGAAATGAAGTTCAGCACCTTTGCCCACTCCGATATCGGTCGCGTGCGTCCGGAAAACGAGGACAGTTACCTCTGCAATGATGCGCTGGGCATCTATGCCGTCGCGGACGGCATCGGCGGCCTGCCCTCGGGCGGCCAGGCCAGCCAGCTCGCCGTGGCGGCGCTTCAGAAGATCGTCAGCGAGCACAAGGCCGGGTCAAAACTGAACTACGAGCGCATCCTCATCGAGATCAACGACCAGGTCTTCAAGCTCGGCCGCGTGCTCAGCCCGCAGTTCGGCATCGGGTCCACTTTGGTCTTTGTCCACATCACGGGCGTGAAGATGCATTTCGGCCATGTCGGCGACTCCACCGCCTTCCGCCTGCGCTCCAAGGCGCTCGAGCAGCTCACGACCGACCACACCATCGAGACCGAGCTGCGCCAGCGCACCGCCCGCGGCGAGCCGCTCGGCCTGCTGATGGAAAACCGCAACGCCCTCACCCGTTGCATCGGCCAGCCCCCGCCGCTGGAGCCCGATTGCTTCACGCACACCGTTCTCCCGCACGACCGCTACCTCCTCTGCAGCGACGGCATCACCCGCTTTGTCCCCCAGCCCGAGATCACCGAGGTCATGCTGGCCTCCGCCACTCCGGAAGCCGCCGTCAAGACCCTGATCGACCGCGCCAACGAGCGCGGCGGCATGGACAACTCCACCGGCGTGGCGCTGTTCTTCGACTGAGAAGCCGGACGGTTTGAACCACAGAGGCACAGAGACACGGAGTGATGCTCTGATGAAGCTGTTTCATTTCTCTGTGCCTCCGTGTCTCTGTGGTTAAAATTCTGGATTCATCCGTGGCTAATCCTGTCCCCCGCTCGCAGCAGTTCACGACCCTCGTCGCCCGGCAGCCGGACAACGAGCTGTTCCGCTTCAGTCTCGCCCAGGCGTTGCTCAACGAGGGAAGCCCGGCAGATGCGATCGAACACCTCGTCAAGTGTGCGGACAGAAAATCCGAGTGGATGATGCCGCGAATCCTACTCGGCAAGGCCCTGCTCGGACTCGGCCGCCGGGTGGAGGCGAAACCGTGGATCGAAGCGGCGCTCAAGCTCGCCCTCGCGCAAGACCACGAGGATCCCGCCCGGGAAATGCAGGCGATCCTGCAGGATCTCTGATTAGTTCACAGAGAACTCAGAGGCCCAAACCGAGTGCACCGAGCCGTATAGATC
>JAYTUA010000119.1:0-7074 GCA_043745015.1 Opitutaceae bacterium
CGCTTGACGACGCCCGCTCGGGCGTCGTCAAGCGACGCCCCTACAAAATGCATCCGGACCAAGTGCGCGCTCATGCCGTCACCTCCGTCAAGGATCGCCGCCGCACGAGCGGCTTGGGCCGCTCCCACGTGCGCTGGCTGTTGATGATGATGCCGACGAGCAGGCCCATCAGCAGGAGATTGGAACCGCCGGCGCTGATGAAGGGCAGCGACATGCCCTTGGTCGGCAGCATGCCGGTGACCACGCCGAGGTTGATGATCGCCTGCAGGCAGATGAGCAGCAGGCTGCCGGTCACGAGCAGGAACTGGAAGAGGTTCGGCGCGCGGCGCACATGCATGAGGCCGGCCACGAAGATCGTCACGAACAGCCCGACGACGAGCAGCGTGACGATGAGGCCCATCTCCTCGCCCATGATGGCGAAGATGAAATCCGTGTGCGCCTCGGGCAGAAAGGAATTCTGCTGGCGGCCCTGGCCGAGGCCGACGCCGTTCACGCCGCCCGCCGCGAAGGCGAGGATGGCCTGCCAGAGCTGGTAGGCCCCGTCACCCCGGTTGGCCTCGATGTCCATGAACGAAGTGATGCGGCGCAGGCGCACTGGATTGTGCAGCACGAGGACGGCAAAGGCCAGCAGCGCGACGGCGATCGAGGGCAGGAGGAATTTCAACCGCGCCCCCGCGAGGAAGAGCAAAATCATCCCGATCGAGCCGAGCAAAAACGCCGTGCCGAAATCAGGCTCAGCCAGCACGAGCACGGCGAACAGGCCGGTCCAGGCCGCGGGAATGACGAAGCCGCGCCACAGGTCGTGCAGCTTGCTCTGGTTGAGCGCGAGGTAGTGCGCGAGGGAGAACACGAGCGCGAGCTTGGCGAACTCCGACACCTGCAGGCGCACGGACCCCAGACCCAGCCAGCGGCGGCTGCCCTTCACGCTGATGCCGATCTGCGGAATGAGGACCAGCAGCAGCAGCAAGAGTGCAATCGCGGCGGCCACCCAGGAAAATTTGCGCAACTGTTCCAGGTCGGCGATCGCGACCAGCCACCCGGCGCCCAAGGCGAGCGCGAGGAAGATGAACTGCTTGTAGAGGTAGGCGTAGGGCCCGCCCTTGATGGGCGAGCTCGCGCTGAAGAGTACCACGAGGCCGATCGAGATCAGCGCCGCGACGCAGATGACGATGACACTCGCGGGGGTGATCGTGAGAGGTCGGCGGGGAAGAACAGCGCTCGGCGAGCTCACCATGGCGGTGAAGGCTTAGTTCTTCGCGGGCGGGGCGGGGGCGGCTTCCTCGACCTTGATCGTCGGCACCTCGGTCTCGGCGGCCTTCAGGCCGGAGTCGAGATCCTGTCCGGGCGGGGGCGGGGTGATTTCAAAGTGCGGCGTGGCGGGTTTCGCCGCCGAAGCGGCGGCGGCATCGGCGGCCTTGGCCGGAGTGGCGGCGGCGGGCTTCGCGGTGGTCTTGCCCTTGCCGGTCACGGCCTTGAAGCCGGGAATGACGAGCTGCTGGCCGGCGCGGACCTTGGAGGGATCGGTGATGTTGTTGGCGGCGGCGAGCTCGCCGACACTGACCTGATATTTGCGGGCGATGATGCCCAGGCTTTCGCCCACCTGGACGGTGTGCTTGACGGCTTCGCCATTGGCGGGACGGACCGGCATGGCGGTCTTCTCGGCGGGCAGGGACATGGCGGACGGGGCGACGGCGGCGAGATCCTTGGGCGCAGCCCCGACCTTGCCGGGGATGATGAGCTTGCGGCCGGGCTTGAGGGCGGTGCCGGCCGAGAGGCTGTTGGCCTTGGCCAGTTCGGCGACGCTCAGGCCGTTCTTCTTGGCGATGCTCCACAGGCTGTCGCCACGCTCGACGGTGTAGGTCGAGACCGGGGCGACATTTTCCACGGCCTTGGCGGGCGTGACGGCCACGGCGGCGGCCGAACCCGGACGCGTGGGCGCGGCGTGGCCGGAAGGCGAGGCCGGAGCGTAGGCCGGAGCGGGCGTACCAAGGTCAACCGGTTGCGGGGTGGCGACCGAGAAACTCGGGGCGACCGCCGATTCGCTGGAGGCGGCCGGCATGGTGGCATCGGGTGTCGGCATCGTGCGCGGGCCGGACTGGCATCCCGGGCTGGCGAAAATGAAGATAAACGCGAGCAAGTGCACGGCGACAACTGCTCCGAAGATCTGGAGGATTTTCATGGTGGTATATGAGGGCTGAGGTGGGAGATTTGCTATCTAAAAAACAGGGTTATTCACAGGTTTTCCACAAGGCTTTGAAACTGCCGGCCACGGTCGTCGTAGCCGCGAAACATGTCGAAGCTGGCAAAACCGGGGCTGAGCAGGATGTGGTCCCCGGCCGCGGCCAGCCGGAACGCCCCGCTCACGGCCTCGGCCAGGCTGGTGCAGGCCGTGGCCGGAACCTGCGCCGCGCGGCAATGCCCGGCCAGGGCCGGAGAGGTTTCCCCGATGAGAAAGGCGTGGCGGATGTGCCGGGCGATGCGGCGCACAAAGCCGGCCAGGTCCCCGCCCTTGGCCTTGCCGCCGCCGATCCAGAGCACCGGGCCGGCAAAGGTCGCCAGCGCGGCCTCGACGGCATGGAAATTGGTGGCCTTCGAGTCGTTCCAGAAGGTGACGCCGCGCTTCTCCCCCACCCGGGCCAGGCGGTGCGCACCGAGTGGGAAGGATTGCGCCGCTGCATACAGCGAGGATTCCGGCAGACCGGTGTGACGCCACCACGCGGAGGCGAGGAGGAAATTTTCCCGCTGCGGGTAGCCGGCGAAAATGGTGCCGGCCAACCGGGCATCGGCCGGCTGACCCTCGGTGGCGAGGGAGGCGGAAGCCGGTAAAACGTGACCGGAACTGCTCGCGTACTTGCTCACGGACGTTCCCACCCTGACAGCGCCCGGAGGCGTGCGTTCAACCAAACGCCACTTGGCCGAGAAATACGCGGCCATTCCGGGATGCCTTTCCAAATGATCCTCGGCGAAATTGGTCCAAAGGGTCGCCGTCGGACGCAAGTGCTGCAAGGTCTCGGCTTGAAACGAACTGACCTCACACACGGCGATGTCGGCACGGCCGGTCTGCTCGACCACGAAACGGCTGAGAGGATAGCCGACATTGCCGGTGGCATGGGCGCGCCGGCCGGCGGCATTCAACGCGTGCGTGAGAAACTCGGTGAGCGTGGTCTTGCCGTTGGTGCCGGTGATGGCCACGAGGTCGCCGCGCCAGAAGAGGGAGGCAAAATCAAGTTCACCCAGGCAGGTGCAGCCGGCGGCGCACGCCGTTGCGAGCCACGGATGGTCGGGCGGAAATCCCGGGCTGAAAACCACGAGGCCGTGTCCGGCGGCCGAGGCCGCGGTGAAGTTCTTCTGCGCGCCGGCCGTTTGCGCGTCGTAGAGCACGCCATTCGCCCCGATGGCCGACAGCAACTCCAGCACCCCCAAGCCGCTCACGCCGGCGCCGAGGACGGCAACGGGGCGCGCGAGCAGCGCGGCAAAGTTAGCGGGAGGTGCGGGGATCATTGAAGTAAGAGCAGGTGTCCGCTGGCAGTAATAGTAGTAAGGTTCCGATTGTTGGTAGAAAGAACCTGTCAGCGGACTCCTGCGAAAGTTTTGGCGCTGCGCACGAGCGGACCCTCGGGCACGGACTGCCCTGAGCGGAGGCGGCGCAGCTTGGCGATGGACCGCACGACGGGCTGCTTGAGCAGCACGAGGCTGGTGCGGGTGAGATCGCGAAAATTGGGCGTGTGTTCGAAATTGTAGTCGATGGGCATGGGAGGGAGTGAGAGTGAGAGTGAGAGATTAGCGGAGCTTCAGCGTCGCGAGACCGGCGAGGGCGAAACCGAGCGAGAGCACCCAGAAGCGCAGCACGACCTTGGTCTCGGGCCAGCCGCGCTTCTGGAAATGGTGGTGGATCGGCGCTATGAGGAAGAGCCGCCGGCCGGTGCCGGTGCGGCGCTTGGTGAACTTGAACCAGCCGACCTGGAAGATGACGGAGAGCGCCTCCATGACGAAAACACCGCCGACGATCACGAGGGTGAACGGCTGGTGGATCATGAAGGCCATGACCCCGATGAGGCCGCCGAGGGCCAGCGAGCCGG
Source organism: Opitutaceae bacterium (assembly GCA_043745015.1). Taxonomy (GTDB): domain Bacteria; phylum Verrucomicrobiota; class Verrucomicrobiia; order Opitutales; family Opitutaceae; genus Lacunisphaera. The sequence continues at coordinate 4,080 of JAYTUA010000119.1, forward strand.
TGTCGCCCATGAACACCTCGGCCGGGTGCGAGTTGAACCAGAGGAACGCCATGCCGGCGCCGATGAGCGCGCCGCACACCACGGTCAGCTCCCCCGCCCCGGGGACATGGCTGATCAGCAGGTATTCGGAAAAATCGGAACGGCCGGTGACATAGGCCATGATGCCGAACACCAGCGCGACCGGGATGGTGCAGCCGACGGCCAGGCCGTCGAGGCCGTCGGTCAGGTTGATCGCGTTGCTGAAGCCGACGATCCACAGGTAGATCAGCACGAGCAGCAGCCACCACGGCATGTGGTGGATGACTGCGGTCTTGAAGAACGGCAGCCAGAGTTCGCGGATCTTGGCGGCGCTGGCGGGATGCCAGAGCAGGATGGCGAGCGCGGCCACGGTGGTGCCGGTCTGCCAGGCGATCTTTTCCCACGACTTGATGCCGTCCTTGTTCTTGTGGACGACCTTCAGGTAGTCGTCGCGCCAGCCCGGGACGGTGAGCGCGGTGTAGACGAAGAGCGCGACAAACACCCAGACGTTGGGCTCGGCCCAGAGCACGCTGCTGGCGAACACCGCGATGAAGATGATGAGCCCGCCCATGGTCGGGGTGTGCTGCTTGTCGAAGTAGGTCGCGCCGAGCATGCCGGTGCGCTCGTCGATGTAGCCGTGGCCGAACTTCAGCTCGCGGAACCGCCGGATCAGCCACGGCCCGATGAGGAAGCCGATCAGGAGCGCCGTGACGGCCGCGCCGATGGAGCGGACGCTGTTGTAGTGCAGCAGCCGCAGCGGCCCGAACTGGGAGGCGTAGGCGGAAAGATAGCTAAGCATGGCGGGTTTGGATTTCGCGCAGGGCCTGCCAGATGCTGACGCGCGGCGCCGCCGCCGGTGCGCGCCGCGGCCAGTCGCACCACCGCGCCTCGACGGGCGGGGTGCTGCCGGTGTCCGCCCGCGGCTGCGGGGCCCGGCTGGCGAGCCGCCGGGCCGCCTCGAGGGTTGGACTGAAGCTAGTGCGCATGGGACACGGGGTGAGTCTTGGTCCCGGACGACGGCGACAAGCGGCCACGGGTTGAGGGCCGGCCGCCCTTCGGCAGGGAGTTCCAATGGCCGGACTGGGATGGAACCGCCCCTTGGTGCCCGGCATGGCGGCGGGCCGCCTCGCGTGCGGCGAGCAGCAGGGCGTTGTCGATGGCTGAGCTGAAATCAATGTGCATGGGCGGCGTGGGGTTCGAGGACGGTTTCGAGCTGGTAGCGGCGGCTCCCCTTGAGGAACACGGCGCCCTTGAAGCCGGCAAGGCGCTCGCGCACCGGCGCGAGGTCGGTGACCACCTCGATCGCGGCGGGGTCGTTGCCGTTCTCCTGCAGACCCTCCCGCAGCGCCGCGGCCTGGCCGCCGATGACGAACAGGAAATCGCCGCGCCGGAGGTGCAGCAGGCGGCCCAGCTGGCGGTGGTAGAGAACGGACGCGTCGCCCAGCTCCTCCATGCAGCCCAGCACGTAGAGCCGCGGCAGGTCGGCCGGCACGGCGCCGTTGAAGGCGTCGATCGCGTCGGCCATCGACGCCGGGTTGGCGTTGTAGAAATCGCAATACACCGTGGCGTCGCCGAAGGTGCGCAGCTCGCCGCGCCATTTCGCCGGGGCCCAGTCCGCGAGGCGCTTCTGCAGCACGGTGTCCGGGAGCCCAAGCTCGCCCGCGAGCGCGAGGGCCAGCGCGGCGTTCTGCGCCATGCCGCTGGAGACGCGGCGCAGGTTGAAGCGGCGTTGGCCGGCCAGCGTCACCTCGGTGCGGTCGGGCCGGTGGAAGACATTGAACCGGATGGTGCGGCCGGCGACCTTCGTCATGTCCTCGTTTTCCGGCACCAGCACGAGCGGATTGGCCAGCGCGCGGAAGGGTTCGAACGCCCAGCACGAGACGGGAAACACGGCCTGGCCGCCAGGCCGGTTGGCCACAGGCAGGCGCGATTTTTCGACCGCCACGCCGTCGAGCGAACCGAGTTTCTCCAAGTGCGCCGGGCCGACGAGCGTGATGACGCTGTGCTCGGGCTCGATCATCTCGGCCAGCGTCGTCATGTCGCCCGGGCCGCTGATGCCCGCCTCGATGACCGCCGCCCGGTGGACCGCGGGGTCGAGCCTCGTCAGCGTGAGGGGCACGCCGATGTGATTGTTCAGGTTGCCCTCCGTCGTGAGGACTTGTTCGGCCCCTCCGAGCAGCAGGCCGAGGAGATCCTTGGTCGAGGTCTTGCCCACGCTGCCGGAGACGCCGACGACCGTGCCGTGGAATTCCCGCCGGTGTTCGCGGGCGATGCGCTGAAAGGCCCCGAGCGTGTCGCCGACCACGAGCTGCGGCAGCGGCACGGCCTGGTCCTCGCGGCTGACCAGCGCGGCGGCCGCGCCGCGCTTCTGCGCCTCCTCGAGGAAGCCGTGGCCGTCGCGCTGGCCGGTTTGCAATGCGACAAAGGCCTGGCCGGCGGCGAGCTGCCGCGTGTCCTGGGTGAAGCCGCTGACCGCGCCGCCCGGTCGGCGGGTCCAACGGCCGCCCGTCCAGGCGGCCATTTTTTCTGCGGCGAAGGTTGGCATCGGGAAAGTTTCAGGCCGGCTTGATTTTCTTGATGGCGATCAGCTCGCGCACCACCGCGCGGTCGTCGAAGGGGACGACCGTGTCGTTAAATTCCTGGTAGGTCTCGTGGCCCTTGCCCGCAATCAGCAGGCAGTCGCCCGCGCCCGCGGCGTCGAGCGCAAGGCTGATGGCGCGGCGGCGGTCCTCGACAAAGGTGATCCGGTCGGGGTGAGTCACGCCGCCCTGCATGTCGGCGAAGATCCGGCTGAGCGCCTCGGAGCGCGGATTGTCGGCCGTGGCCCAGGTAAAGTCGGCGAATTCCTGCACGGCGCCGGTCATGAGCGCGCGCTTGGCGCGGTCGCGGTTGCCGCCGCAGCCGAAGACCACCAGCAGCCGGCCGGGCGTGATGGCGCGAAGCATGGCGAGGGCGTGGCGCAGCGCGTCGTCGGTGT
>JAYTUA010000120.1:0-1847 GCA_043745015.1 Opitutaceae bacterium
TTGCGCATGAGCCCGCGCTTGCTCTTCGGGTTGAAGAGATACTTCAAGGCGCGGTCCACGCCGTAGCTGCTGAGCGAGAGGCCGAAGTTGGCCGTGGCGACCTCCGGCACGGTATGCGCCTCGTCGAGCACGAGAAAGTCGTCCGGGAAAAGCACGCCGCGAGTCTCGCCGCCCTGCGCCCGGGCTCCGCCGGCGTTGATCAAGGCGAACAGCAGGGCGTGGTTGACGATGATCACCTGGGCGGTGCGCAGCTTGGCGCGGGCGCGCTGGTAGTGGCATTTCTCGCAGTCGCAGTGCTTCCGCGAGCACGAGGACGAGTCGGCGTTGACGGCGTCCCACACTTCCGGGCGCGGCGGCGGCTTCAATTCGTGGCGCAGGCCGGTCTTGGTGGTGTCCGCCCACGCGGCGATGCGCTGGAGTTCCTCGTAGTCGGCGTCGGCAAACAGCGTCGTGCGGTCGGCGAGGGCGTGGCCCAGCCGGGTGGGGCAAAGATAGTTGGATTTACCGACTAACACCGTCGAACGGAACCCGGTGTAGGCCGCGCACGCCGGGTCGGCCTTGAAGAGTCGCCGGCAGATCGGCAGGTCCTGCTGCTCGATCTGTTCCTGCAAGGAAATAGTATGCGTTGAGACGATGAGCTGCCGGCCTTGGTCAACAGCGTGGATAATACCCGGGATAAGGTAGGCGAGACTCTTGCCCACGCCGGTGCCGGCCTCAAAAAGCAGCGGCAGATCATCGGCCAACGCGGCCGCCACGGCGCGGGCCATCTGCTCCTGCTCGGGGCGGTGCTCGAGCTGGAGGGCGTCGCACAGCGTACCGGACTCGGCGAAGATATCCTTCGCGAGTTCCCGCAACCGGGTCGGCTTGGAGCCGGCGCCCTCATCGGTGAGCCCAATCATCCGGCGAATCAGCGCACTGGCCCGGAGGGGAGCAAATCAATTTGCGCCGGCAGAGGTGGAGCTTTAGGTATTGGGACGTAGCTTGACTTACCACTACACACCCCGCCCTGCGGGCACCCCTCTTCATAGAGGGGATTTTCATTAGCGTGGGTTTGGGTCCCCTCTAGTAGAGGGGTGGCGCGCAAGCGCCGGGGTGTGTCGGCTTCTGAAGGAAACATTTATTTGAAACCTAGTGCCAATAACTCCGCCAACTGGACCGACGATCTGGTCCGGTTCCTGTGTGAGCAACCCGGGGTGGGCGCCGTGCGGCTCGATCCGGCGGCGCACCGGGTGTCGGTTGCGACCCTCGGCACGGTCAACCTGGCGGACCTCGAGACCAAGCTCGCTGCGACCATCGCGGCGGTGGAGGCGCAGTTTGCTGCCCAACCGGCCCGGCTGGCGTCGGCTGGTTTCTCCCTGAAGCACGAGGGTGCGGCTGTCGTGATCGGGCGCAATATGGGCGCGACGGCCGAGAGCCTCTGGCTCTGGCGCGAAATGGAATGGCCGGAGATCAAGGCCGAGCCCACGGCCGCGGACCAGGAGTGGCGCACACTCGCCCTCCTGGCGGCGCTCTGCGGCAGTGCCGGCATCGCGGGATTGTTGGCTAGTTATTTTGCTCCTGATTTGCCCTGGCTGGCCCGTGGATTGTTTCTGGTCGGCTTGGTCACCGGTGGTTGGGACGCGGCCATCGATTCGTGGGCCAATCTCAAGAAGCGCGAGGTGGACATCCATTTCCTGATGCTGGCGGTGGCCATCGGCGCCATGTTCATCGGTGCTTGGGGCGAGGCCGTGCTGCTGCTGTTCCTCTTCTCCGCCTCCGGAGCCATGGAGGAATACGCCCTGGACCGCACCCAGCGCGAGGTCAGCGCCCTGCTCAAGACCGCGCCCAAGCGCGTGACCGTGGTCGGG
>JAYTUA010000121.1:0-7061 GCA_043745015.1 Opitutaceae bacterium
GGCCCGGTCGTAGCCGATCATGCCCCGGTCCTCGTGGACTTCACCCTGAGGGTTCTTCTCCTGCGGCGGATAGGTGGATTGGTTGCGCACCTCGATAAACTTGTTGTTGAGGACGTAGGCGTAGGTGCGGACGGACTTGCCGGTGCCTGGCTGGCCCTCCGAGTCGCCCTCCCATTTCCCGAGGAGGAAACGCACGGGTTGCCACGGATCGGGCTTCTTCGCCGGCTGGCTCGATTCCGCCGCGGACAGAATGGCTGCAGCAAAGGCCAATCCCAACAGGACGAGAAACAAACGGGGTTTCATACCTTGAGGTTAGGACAACTTCTGAACGCGCTCAATCCAGTAGTTCGGACGACGATGCGAGTGTGCGATGGCGAGAATCCAAAGCACATCCCGACGGATACTGTAGGCGATATAGTAGGGGAAGACCCGGAGATTCACCCTGCGATAGCCGCCAGGACGCAGGCGGGGCACTTCTGGATGCTGGGCAATCCACATAACGTGTTCATCGGTTTCCTGCCAGAGCCGGTGGCCGAGACCGGCCTGCTGCTGCTCATAATAATCGGCGGCGTCCCGCAGCTCGAGCCGAGCCTCAGGGACGACGTGGATGGTCATGCGCCGTAGCGGCCGTCCATCTCCCGCTTGAGATCGGCGTAGGCGATACCGGTCACGCGGCCTTCATCCACCGCCTTGATGCGGGCCCGGATTTCCTCGTCCCAAGACTGCTCGGCCTCACCGACGTGACCGGCCGGTTCCAAATCGAGTAATGCCCGGGCAAGAGCCAGCCGCTGTTCCTTCGGCAGCTTGGCGGCCTCCTGCGTCAATGCCTCGATCCGGGTCATGTAGGCAAGCTAGCCGGTAGACGGAGTTGGTCAATGCCGGCTTGAACATTGAGATCAGGGGCCTGCCCAATGTACCGGTCAGTTCCCTACGAATCCTGGACATCGGAAAGTCTAATTTTCGCCGTTAAGCTTGGAGCCAGGCGTTCCACCGTGATCCTGAAGATGTCCTGAAACCAAGCGTCCACAAAAGGAGATATATAGATGGTGTTTATCAGTGTCTGGATATCGACATCGACTAACCGGCCATCTGGAGGCTTGGGCGAATGCACATTTGATAAGTCGGGTGCGGTTTCTTGGTGAATCCAAAGACGGTATTCGCACTCGTACCGGTAGGGCTCCGACTTGCTGCATACAATCTGAGCGTCGGTGAGTGTATTGGTCTGAAGGAAATTTGTGTAGTTAACGCAACCAGTGCTAATCGAGGTCTGTTCCTCTGGTCGTAAGGACTTTTCCAGATTCGAAACGGTGGTTCTTATCGCGACCCCGGTGCTCGAGCCTGACATAAAGATTTTCCAGAGGGCGTAAGACTCATGCCGTCCCATAGACCAGCAATTAACATAAGTGGATTTTTTTAGCTTCATGACCTTTACTCCACGGACTACAGCGTTCTGTAGCTGTGACTGCTTTAAGACCGGATCGGTCACCTTTGCCATCTGCCTCCGCAGATTATTGTTTGCCAATTCGAATTCACTTTTATCGCTGAATAGATCAGCTCGAACGAAGTGGAGTTTGCGGACTACGAGCAGGTGATAGAATTTGTCTAGACTTAGATAACGCCAAATTACCCGGTTCCCACGTGGATGGGAAAGCTCTGGTGGTTTATCAATACTGATCGACTTGGGCTACATTGGCTACGAATGCGATCAATTCCGAGGAAGCTCAAGTCAGCTCTTGCTCTGCTCGAGAGGCAGTTCGTGTAACTTCAGTTCCGGATTCTTCTCAGTGAAGTAGCGGGTGCTCCACTCGTTGGGGAAGAGGACGACGGGGTTGTCGAACTTGTCGGCGCCGAAGCTGACGCCGGTGGCGACGATGAGCTTGGTGTGGTCGAAGGTGCCCTTGTTGGCGCTGACGGGCGTGCCGTCGGCGCGGGACAACCAGCGCAACACGGTCCACGGCGTGGGCGTGAGGCGGGACTCGGCGCCGTATTCGCTCTGGAGACGCCATTGGACGACCTCGAACTGCAGCGGACCGACGGCGGCGAGGAGGGTCGCGCCGGAGGGGGCGTTGCGGGCGGTGAAGGACTGGACGACGCCCTCTTGCAGGAGCTGCTCGAGCCCGGCCCGGTATTTCTTGGAGTCGCCGGTGTTGGGGTTGGTGATGTAGGTGAAGACCTCCGACGGGAAGCGCGGGATCTCGTCGTAGATGATGCTGCGGTCGGTCGTGAGTGTGTCGCCGATGCCGAACTCGCTGTGGCCGACGAGGCCGATGACGTCGCCCGGCCAGGCCTCGTCCACCGTCTCGCGCTCGCGGCCGAAGAGCTTGTGCGAGGAGGAGAGGCGGACCGACTTGCCGGTGCGCTGGTGGGTGACGACCATGTCGCGGTCGAACTTGCCGGAGCACACGCGGAGGAACGCGATGCGGTCGCGGTGTTTGGCGTCCATGTTGGCCTGGATCTTGAAGATGAAACCGGAGAACTTCGGGTCGGTGACGGGCACAACACGCGACTCGATGGGCGGCCCGCCTACGCTTCGTCCAATAAGTTTGGACGAGCTACGGCGAGGCTGTGGCGGGACGGAGTCCTTAAGAAATCCGTTCAGGAGGAGTTCGATACCGAAGTTGTTCACGGCGGAGCCGAAGTAGACGGGTGTCTGCTGGCCCGCCTGCACAGCCTGAAGGTCGAAGGGGTGGCCGGCGCCGTCGAGCATCGCGAGCTGGTCCTTCACTTCGCCGTAGGTGTGGTCGTCGAGCTTGCTGCGGACGACGGGGTCGTCGAGGGACGTGACGTTGACGGGAGCCTGGAACTTGCCGCCGGGCACGCGCTCGAAAAGGTGGACCTCCTTGGTGCGGCGGTCGAACACACCCTTGAACGACGGGCCGTTGCCGAGCGGCCAGATGACGGGCGACGACTGCAGGCCGAGGACGTTCTCGAGTTCATCGAGAAGGTCGATCGGGCTGCGCGTGGGCCGGTCGCACTTGTTCATATAGGTGAAGATGGGGACGCCACGGCGGCGGCAGACCTCGAAGAGCTTGCGGGTCTGCGTCTCCACGCCCTTGGCGGCGTCGATGACCATGAGGGCGGCATCCACGGCGGTGAGCACGCGGTAGGTGTCCTCGGAAAAGTCCTTGTGGCCGGGGGTATCGAGGAGGTTGACCGCGCAGCCGGCGAAATCGAACTGGAGCACGGTCGAGCTGATCGAGATGCCGCGCTGCTTCTCGAGCTCCATCCAGTCGGAGGCGGTGGCGCGCTGGTTCTTGCGGTCCTTGACGGCACCCGCGAGGTGGATGGCGTTGCCGTAGAGCAGGAACTTCTCGGTCAGCGTCGTCTTGCCCGCATCGGGGTGCGAGATGATCGCAAAGGTGCGACGGCGGGCGATTTCCTGAGCGGGGGACATGGAGTGAGCGGTGAGCAGTAAGCTGTGAGCAGCAGAAAGGCGAGCCGGACAGGAAACGGGGCGGCAGGGGGGAGGGAAAGACTTATTTGCAAATTTGCTTCCAAGCATCCGGCAAGCCGGAAACAGTCCGGCATGTCCGCCAGCCTGAAGCTCAAGCCCAATGCCAACTCCCGCGTCCTCGGCGGCCACCCGTGGGTGTTCGCCAACGAGTGCGAGGCCCTGCTGCCCGCCGAGCACGATGGCGAACTGGTGGAATGCCGCGACCGCACGAGCCGGTTCCTCGGCACCGGCCTCTACAACAGCAAGTCGCAGATCGTCTGGCGGCGGCTGAGCCGGGAAAGAGTCGCGCTCGATGAGCCGTATCTACGTGCGGCGCTGGAGCGGGCGCTGGCGCGGCGGCAATCGGGTAGGGCGGGCAGTCCCTTGCCCGCCGAAACAACGGCGCGGAGCGGAGTCCGCGCCCTACCGTTCCAGCGGCTGGTCTGGTCCGAATCCGACGACCTGCCGGGCGTGGTGGTGGACCAGTTTGGTGAGACACTGGTCCTGCAGATCCAGACGCTCGCGATGGAGAAGCGCAGCGCGATCATCGGCGATTTGCTGGCCGAGCTGACGGGCGCGAAGGAAATTATTTTCCGCAACGATGCGAATATCCGCAAACTCGAGGGTCTGACGGTCGAGGTGCACACGCGCTCAGGGCAGGCGTGGGAGCCGCGCTGGGTGAACATCGACGGCTTTGACTACTGGCTCGACCTGCAAGGCGGACAGAAGACGGGATTCTATCTCGACCAGCGCCAGCAACACGCGGCCGTGGCGAAATATGCCCAGGGCCGGTGCGTGCTTGATGCGTTCTGCAACCAAGGTTCGTTCGCGCTGCATTGTGCCAAGGCGGGTGCGGCCAGCGTGCTCGGGCTCGACAGCGCGTTCGATGCGGTGTCGCAGGCGAAGAAGAACGCCGAGAAGAACGGACTGAAGGCGGACTTCCAAGGGGCGAATGTCTTCGACTGGTTCACGGCGCAGCGCGAGGCCGCGCCGGCGTGGGACCTGATCATCCTCGACCCGCCGCCGTTCGCGAAGTCGAAGTCGGCGCTGGAGGGCGCACTGCGCGGCTACAAGGAACTCAATCTGCGGGCCATGAAATCGCTACTGCCGGGCGGGGTGCTGGCGACCTACACCTGCTCGCACCACATGCAGGACGCGCAATTGCGCGAGGTGGTGGGCGAGGCGGCGGCGGACGCCAAGCGGCGCGTGCATATTTTGGAATTTTGCCACCAGCCGGCCGACCATCCGGTGCTGGTGACGATGCCGGAGAGCGAATACCTGCGGGGTTACATCCTGCGGGTGGAGTGATGAGGTAGGGCGGCGAGTCCCTTCGCCGCCGCGGCGCGGACGGAGTCCGCGCCCTACCTAGGTCACCGCTGCTTGGCCGCGTCGTCCAGGTTCCGGCGCATGAGGCGGAGCTGTTCCACCTCCGCTTCCATCATGGCCAGTTCCTCAAGGGTGGTAGGCCGCTTCATGGCCTCAAGCACGTCGCGTTCATTTTCGAGCAGGGCCACCTGGCTGGCGGCGACGGCGGAGAGATGCTCGGCGGAATTCCCGCCAAAGATGGCGGCGGCGCGGGCGAGCGGGGCGCTGTTAAGCGTCCGGTCCAGATCGGTCGACTTCACCTTCTTCTGCTCCCGGGCGATCATCTTGTCGAGTTTCACTATGGCCTTGTCGATTTTTTTCACCCGCTGGGCCGTGACCTGCATCTTGGGCAGTTCGACCGGGGCGTCGGCGACCGCCGGTTTGACCGGAGCCGGGTCGGGGGGTTGGGCTTCGACGGCGAACAGGGCCCGCGCAGGCAGGAGGGACAGGACGAGCAGCAGCGTGCGGAAGGGAGGGACTTTCACGGGTGGTGGAGGCGAGTGAGGTAGATGCCCTTGGCGGCGGAATGTTTCAAGAACGAAAAGGCCGGGCGTCTGGTGACGTCCGGCCTTCCCTTGGTGTGTTCTTACGGAGCTGCGGGGTGCCGCCTTCGCCTGCCGGGCTACGGCGAGCCAAGGTGTCAGCTGCGCAATTTCCAAAGCGTGCCGCCGTAGATCGCGCTGGCGCCGAGCTCTTCCTCGATGCGGAGGAGCTGATTGTATTTGGCGACGCGGTCGGTGCGGGAGGCGGAGCCGGTCTTGATCTGGCCGGCGTTGGTGGCGACGGCGATGTCGGCGATGGTCACGTCCTCGGTCTCGCCCGAGCGGTGGGAGATGATGGTCGTGTAGCTGTTGCGCTGGGCGAGCGCGATGGCGTCGAGGGTCTCGGTGAGGGAACCGATCTGGTTGACCTTGACGAGAATCGAGTTGGCGGTGCCGGTATCGATGCCCTTCTGGAGGAACTCGACGTTGGTGACGAAGAGATCGTCGCCGACGAGCTGCACCTTGTCGCCGAGGGCGTCGGTGAGTTTCTTCCAGGTCGTCCAGTCGTTCTCGGCGCAGCCGTCCTCGATCGAGACGATGGGATACTTGGCGACGAGGTCCTTGTAGTAGGTGACGAACTGGTCGCCGGTGAAGGAGCGGCCGGAGGATTTCTTGAAGACGTAGGTCTTGCTCTCCTTGACGTAGAATTCGGAGGCGGCGACGTCGAGGGCGAGGAAGATGTCCTTGCCGAGCTTGTAGCCGGCGCCCTTCACAGCCTCGGCGATGGCGTCGAGGGCGTCGGTGGTGGAGGCGAGGTTGGGGGCGAAGCCGCCCTCGTCGCCGACGGCGGTCTGCAGGCCCTTGCCCTTGAGCACCTTTTTCAACGAGTGGAAGACCTCGGCGCCGGCGCGGAGGGCCTCGGAGAACGTGGTGAAGTTCTTCGGGACGATCATGAATTCCTGGAAGTCGATCGGGGCGTCGGAATGCGCGCCGCCGTTCATGATGTTCATGAGCGGGACGGGCAGGACCTTGGCGTTGGGGCCGCCGAGGTATTTGTAGAGGGGGACGCCGGAAGCGGCGGCGGCGGCCTTGGCGGTGGCAAGGGAGACGCCGAGGATGGCGTTGGCGCCGAGCTTCGACTTGGTGGCGGTGCCGTCGAGCTTGAGCATGGCGTGGTCGACGCCGAGCTGGTCGAAGGCGTCAAAGCCGAGGAGCGCGGGGGCGATCTTCGCCTTGACGTTGCCGACGGCCTTGAGGGTGCCCTTGCCGAGGTAGCGGGCCTTGTCGCCGTCGCGGAGCTCGATGGCCTCGTGTTCGCCGGTGGAGGCGCCCGAGGGCACGGCGGCGCGGCCGAAGTGGCCGGAGGCGAGGCGGACGTCGACCTCGACAGTGGGATTGCCGCGAGAATCAATGATCTCGCGGGCGGTGATGGCGGTGATGCTGGTGTTCATGCAGGTGAAGGGGGGAGGAGACGGAAGCGGCACAAGGCGGGCCCTGAACCGGAGAGTCTTGGACCGGGCCCCGGCGCCGGTCTAGCCAAAAGGCGGGCGGATAAAGCCGGTGCGGTAGAGAATTTTCTGGACGAGGGTCGGGGGCTTGGGCCGGAATTCCTCGGGCAATTGGTCCGTGTGGCCGTTGTGGATGGCCGCACCGATGGGCGTGCCGCCGGTGTAATTGCGGATGGTGAGCGTGGCGCGGTTGATGAATTCGGCGGGGATATCCTTGAGGTGACCCTCGACCGCGGCGGCGTGCAGCGGGGTGTCGCCAAAGTCGTTGCGGGA
>JAYTUA010000122.1:0-26279 GCA_043745015.1 Opitutaceae bacterium
CGTAAAACGTAGGCTTTGGCCGGAGTGCAGCAACCGCAGAAAGCCCGCCGCCAAAAATCGGCTGTTGGAAACAAAGCGGTTATCCTGCTTTCTCCTCTCGGCTGGCCTAGCCAGCTTTGGCTCTATACGCAGTCTCTATAACACTATTGGGCGGAAGAAAAGAAGCTCCAGTTACTCCCAATCTAAATGAAAATTATCACGTCCCTCGATAAGTTCGGCGCGCTTGGTGCCACTATCGCTGTCGCAGCCACGCCCTGCTGTTTTCCGTTGCTGGCGTCCGTTGGCGCGACGCTCGGGCTTTCGTTTTTGTCGAGATTTGAGCCGCAGATGGGCTACGCGGTGCAAGCGTGTGTCGTTCTGGCTGTTGTCGGGGCATTCTTTGCGTTCCGGCGACACAAGCGCATCACTCCGCTGGCGCTCGCGGTCGTTGGGAGCGCGTCCGTGCTGGCGTTCTACCACACCGATGCAGGCAGCACTTGGGTTTACTTCGGATTAGTCACTTTGGCCGTCTCGGGCATCTGGAATACTGTGGTATCCCGCAGATTTCGGCGGAGGATTCAGTATTCGTCGGTCATCACTTGCCCTCAGTGCGGTTTTGAGAAGGAAGAGAAGATGCCGACCGATTCATGTCAGTTTTTCTACGAATGCATGTCCTGCCACAAGATGCTGAAGCCGAAGCAGGGTGATTGCTGCGTTTATTGTTCCTACGGCTCCGTGCCCTGTCCGCCGATTCAAGCGGGACAGGGTTGCTGTGCGTGAGACCAAAAGTGCCCACCCAGGCGCTTACGGCGACACTCGGTCCAGCTTGCCGGCGCGGGCCAGGTCCTCGCCCACGGTGAAGGCGATTTTCTTGGTCGGGCCGGAGGTATCGAATTCGCACTGCACGTCCGTCGTCAGTGCGTAGAACCGTGTCGGCGAGGCCGCATGCATCACCACCTCGAAGCCGGAAAAGGCCATGGAGAGCAGGCCGTCGGGCAGCCGGCGGATCTTGACCCGGCTGCCGGGGCCGTAGTCGCCGGCGTAGGAGTCGAGCAGCGCATCCGGCAGCATGAATTCCTTCTGCCGCGGGTTGCCCAGCTCGCGCACCCACACGTTGCGGAAGCGGACGGGATTGCCGTGGTCCTGGAAGGCGATCGGCAGGCGCTCCGGATGCGCCTTGTACGGGGGGCGGCCGATCCACGGATCGGCGCCGGTGAACTCCACGTTGTTCTGCACCAGCACGCCGTTGTGCAGGACGGTGACGTAGGCCTTCGAAACCAGCTTGCCCTCGGTATCGAAGCGCGGGGCGGTCCAGATCAGGTCATAGGTCTGCCACTGGCCGGGGGGCAACGAGGCATTCACCAGCGGGGGATACTGTCCGTAGATGGAGGCGGCCGAGCCGTCGGCGTAGGTCTTGTTCTCGTAGGAATCGAGCACCTGGATCTCATAACGGTTGAAACCGAAAAACACGCCGCTGTTGCCGCGGCCCTGGCTGGACCCGTGCGGCGGGGTCGGCGCGGCCCATTCGACGTGCAGCTGGCAGTCGCCGAACGACTGGAGCGTGCGGACGTAGCCGCTGCCCGGAACGCACTCGAGCGCGCCGGCCTTCACGACCCACTTGGTCGGGCTGCCATCCATGGCCACCCACGGGGAGATGTCCTTGCCGTCGAACAGCACGGTGGCGTCGGACGGGACCGCACCGGGAGCTTCCTGCGTGCCAGGGGTGCCGGGGGTGACGACGACCGGCAGCGGCCGCTGGCTGTCGTGGCCCAGCCAGCGCGGGTCCGGGGCGCCCGCCAGGGCGGCGGAAGTGGCGACGATGAGTCCAAGGGCGGAAGCGAGGGGGATTTTCATGGGGTATTGACGGTCAGCTTGGCCCCGAGGGAACCGGCTGTCCAATGGGAAATCCCCGGACGGTCAGGCCGCACAATATTCTGGCCACCCCGGGCGAATAATGGAAAACATCCCGCCATGAATCTCGCCGCCGCCCGCGCCGCCGTCATCCAAGCCCTCGGGGCCATGAACGCCCTTTACCAGAAGCCGCTCTTCGACGAGTGGATTTTGGTGAAGCTCGCCCGTGAAGAAGGCGCCATCCTCGCCTACAACGGCCCGCGCGCCGACTCCTACCAGCGCCGTTTCAAGACGGACATCGCGCCGCTGCAGGTGGAGATCGAGGGACGGAAAATGGCCGTCGGGGATTTCGAGTTCGCCCCCAACGCGCACGGCGCCCACTTCGACGCGGTCATCCGCCTCGGGCCCGCCGCCTACCTCTTCTGCAACAATATCACCAAGTCGATGGTCGAGATCCGGAAGGACCCCCTCTGGCTCGCCGCGCAGAAGCCCTTCCTCGACCTCGCGACGGAATTCCGGTCCGACCCGCTGGGGTAGATCAGAGGACAGAGGTCAGGTGACAGAAGTCAGCCAAGCGACCGGAGGAAAAACTCTGACCTCTGACAGCTGACGTTTGATTTCTGCAATCACGCCAGCAACCCGGCATACACAAACCACCCGTAGGCGAGGATGAGCACCCCGCCGGCCCAGCGGGGCAAGCCGCCGTGGGTCAGCAGGAAGTTGCCATGCAGCACCGCGGACAGGCACAGGATGATCAGGGCCTGGTTGCTCAGCGGCGTCATCGTGATCGGCTTCATCACGGCAAACAAACCGAGGCAGAGCGGAATGCAGATGTGCCCGTCACCCACCTGCGAGCTGTAGACGACGTCGGCGCGCCGCCGCCAGCTCCAGTAGAGGGCGAGCACGGCATTGGGCAGGACCATCAGCCAGCCGGTCAGCCAGCCGAGATTGTCCCGGCTGATGAAGCCGTGCTTCTGCGCGGACAACCATTCCACCAGCCAGTCGAGGGTTTCGTAGATGAAGTAGGCGCACACCAGCACGACCAGGGCGTCGGCGTAAAACTTCCAGGTGAAGGAGACCTTGTGCCGCGTGTTGTGCTTGAGCACGTCGAACACCTGCACGCATTGCCAGAAAAGGAAAAGGCCGATCAGCACGATACCGTCGGTCTGGTTCAGTTTGCCGTCCCGGCCGAGCAGCCACACCGCGCCGGTGAAGAACAGGACTGCGGCCAGCGTGAGCAGCAGTGACAGGCGGTTGATCTGCGACTCGGTGCCGTCCCCGCTCTTCGCAGGTTTTTTGCCTTTGCCGTCGGCCGGGGCGGCCGCGTGGGGCATCACCTGCAGGCCCCAGAGGAGCGCCGGCACGCCGAGCAGCAGCGTGAGGTTGGTGACGTTGTTGACGAGGCAGTTGGTCAGCACCTCGGCGGCCGCGCCGCGCCGGTTCACCATGAGGGCGACAAAGATCAGGTTGCCCAGCCCGGAGCAGTAGGGCAGCAGCAGCGTGCCGAGGGCCGTGCCCTCCAGCCCGTGGTCGAGCATCGCCTCGATCCGCCAGAGCATCAACAGCGACACGCCGAGGAAGACCACGAGATAGGTCAGCGGGTCGGATAGCGCAAGACTGTCGAACAGCGGCGGCAGCAGGTTCACCGCGCCAAGTTGGGGGACAATGCTCGGGGCGTAAAGCCCCTCCCACACTAAATCAGGAAGGTATGAATGTGGGTGGGGCTTTACGCCCCGACTTCTAGTGCAACCACTCGGGTTGCGGCACCGCTTCCCGGGTCAGTTCGCCAAACCATTTCCAATCCTCCGGACTGCAATAATAGCCGGGCCATGACTGCTCCGTGGTGAGCAGCCCGGCACGGTAAGGATTCAGGAAAATATAGAGGAAAACCGGCAGCAGGTCTTCGGACTCCCGCATGCGATGCTCAAAGAAACCTTCCTGCCAGCGCAACTCACGAACCCTCAACAAGGGCGATAACCGGCCTTTGAACAGTCTCATGCTCTCCATCAGTGAGCCACCTGCGCCAAGACGGACGAGCAAGTGGATATGATCCGGCATCATCACCGCTGTCCTGACCGACCACAGAGCATCGGTCTCCAACCTGCGCCACTGCTTCTCGATTTCTGCCCTAAGCGCGAGTACCTCCAGACCACTGCCACGTTCAGCGAGATTGGCCGTAATGAAGTAATCGGTTCCGGCTACCGATTCCCGAAATCGACGGAGGGCGGCATAGCCAGGCTTTTCGGGCTTCTCCTCCATGGCGGAAATAATGTCGGGGCGTAAAGCCCCTCCCACATCCAACCATGGCCCGGTTGATAGGATGCAGGAGTGTTGCTTGAAATCTATTGGATCGAAATGTGGGAGGGGCTTTATGCCCCGACCGCCCTACTGCAGCTTGATCGGCAGGCGGGACCAGCGGGTCTGCACGTCGCCCAAAATGACACTGGTCTTGGGGTCGGGAGTTTCGCCCGTCTTCAGCATGAAGGCGGCGGCAAAGTTGCCGAGCACGGCGCAGTAATCGCTGTTCACCATGATGCCGATGAGGTCGCCGGTCTTGCTGAAGACCAGGTCACCGCGCTTGGGCGCGATCTCACCAAACAGCCGCGTCGTGATCCGGTTGTCGAGCTTCACGTAGCTCGAGCTGGAGGCGTCGATCTTGAACGGCGTGTCGCCGTAGCGGCCGTCGGCGGCGCGCACGAGCACGGCGTCGGGAAACTTGAAAGGCTCCTTGGCGAGCTGGTAGATCTTGGCGCCCATGAGCGAGGCCAGCGAGGCGTCGATCGGGGCCACGATGACGCGCGGGTCCAGCCGCAGGAAGTGCAGCTCGGTGATCGGGGCGCTGAATGAACCGCGGGTCAGCCGGCCGCTGACCTGGTCGTAGTCCGTCGGGATCTCGCTCAGCGTGAAGGGCGTGTCGCTCAGGTGCATCAGGGCGTAGACGTGGTTGCCGTCGCTCACGAGGATGGTCTGGGTTTCCTTGTCCTTGACCGTCGGGCTGAAGAGCCCCGGGCGGCGGGCCGTGAGGCTGCTCTGCACGCGGTTGGCGAGGAACTCGGCGAAGATCACGTTGGGGTTGATCGGGCGGTTCTCGCGAATTTCCTGGCTGAGTTCGCCGGACTTTTCCGCGAGCTGTGTCACCCCGTGCGTCAGCTGGGTCGTCTGCTCCTGCACCTTGGCGCGCTCGAGGCGCTCGACCTCGACCTGCTGCTTGGCCTCGGTGAGGTTCTGGCTGATGAGCTGTTTCTCCTGCTCGGCGACGCGCACGGCGACATTGAGGTTCTCGATGCGCTGGCGGGCCTCGGCGTTCTGCCGCTCCATGCGGGCGAGCTCGGCCTGCTGGCGCTCGGCCTCGGCCCGGCGCTCCTCCAGCTCGCGCTGGAGCTTGGCGAGCTGTTCTTTGGAGAGGAAGGCGTCCTGGGCGGCGGCGCTGTAGCGCTTCTCCAGCTCGCGGGCGCTGGTCTGGGTGGCGGAGAGCGCCCCCTCCAGCTGGCCCTTCTGCTGCTGGAG
Organism: Opitutaceae bacterium; assembly: GCA_043745015.1. Classification (GTDB taxonomy): domain Bacteria; phylum Verrucomicrobiota; class Verrucomicrobiia; order Opitutales; family Opitutaceae; genus Lacunisphaera. The sequence continues at coordinate 5,338 of JAYTUA010000122.1, forward strand.
GCTGGCGAGATTTTTATCGCGCTCGGTGAGCGTGCCCTGGGTGGAGGTGAGCTGGGAGGCGAGCTGCTCGCGCGAGGCCTTCTCGTCCTCGAGGGAGACGCGCATGAGCTCGACCATGTCGGCGTTGATGGCCGGGGCGTTGGCGGCGGAGCGCGGGGCGGCGGTTTCCAGCTGCGTCTGCGCGGGCTCCGCCTTCTCCCAGCGGGTGAGCGCCAGGAGATTGAGCAACATGAAGTCGCACATGATCAGGAGCAGGGTCTTGTTCATGGGGCGGTTCCTCAGGCGGTCGCCGCCGACTGGATTTCCAGGATAAGCTGGCGCTTGTAGGGGCGGACGTGGCGGATCTTCACCAGCGCGACGCAGACAATGCCGAAAAGGTTGGAGGAATAGGCGGCGAGCAGGTTGGCGTCGATGAGGTGCAGCACCTGGAGCACGAGGGCGGTGGCGGTGCCGGCGATGCCGATGTAAAGGCCGCCGTCGAAGAGGTTCTCCTCGTTCTCCATCAGCCGGAGCTTGGTCGCGGCGGGCACCCCCTGGCCGGCGACCTCGGAGATTTTCTGGAGGCAGATGATATACATGCCGAGCTGGATGGCGGCGAATATGCAGATGGAGAGGATGGTGGATGTGTCCATGGTGGTGGGGGGGGTTGAAGGAGTGGCGGCCGGCGCCGCGAGGGCGCCGATGACCGGGATGCTGAGCTTGATCTTGTAGTCGGAAATGGGCGCGGCCTTGAGCAGGAAAGGCTCGGAAAACACAAAGAAGATGAAGGTGAGGATGGCGGCGATGATGCCGCTGCCCATGCGCGGGAAGGCGCCGCGCAGGGCCTGCTCGACGGAGTAAAAGAGCCGCAGGTCCACGGCCCGCAGCAGGAGAAATATGCCACCCAGGAAGGCCGCATACTTGGCCAGCAGGGCGAGCTCCGGATGCCGGAGGACGAAGGCCGCGCCCAGCTCGAACTCCGGTCCCGCGCCCTGTGTGACCGGCACCTGGCGCAGGACCAGTTGCTTCACCGCGCCTTCGCCGTGGGAAAGCGCCAGCTGCAGGTGCCCGGCCCCGGCCTGCCCGTAGGCGATGAGGTAGTTGGCCACGCCGTCGGCGGACTTGGCGATCAGCGCCGCAGAGTAGATGGCCGCCAGGTGCTCGGGGGCGACGCGCGTCAGGTGGGCAAACTGGCCGACCGTGCCGAGGTTGCCGGCGGTGCGCAGGAGCTCCGAGAGCTGCACCCAGTTGAGGCGTTTGCCGAGGCTCAGGATGTCCAGGTAGAAATCCTCCAGTTCACCCATGTGGCCGCTGGACATGGCCGCCTCGGCGAGGGCGCGCACCTCGCGCTGGAGCCCGGCGGAGAGATGCTCGGTCTGCCAGAGATAGGAGGTGAGCAAAATGACCGCGTCCAGCGGCTGGCCGCCCGGCCGGCTGGCGGGGACAAAGCGCTGGGTCGAGGTCAGGGTTGCGGTCTTGAGCAGGGTCTGCACCCCGGGCAGGCGGGAGACCGAGAGGTAACGGCGCAGGTTCTCGCGGGCCTGTTGCGTCACCATGAAGCTGAGCACCGGCTGGGAATCGGAGGGGGAGGCGGCGTTGCGATTGGCGAGGAGCGGCTCGAGCGCGACGTCCCACCCACCCCACGGCATCAGGTCGCGGTGCTTCTGCGCGTAAGCAGCGTAAATCACTCCGAACGCGTTGGCGGCAGGGTCCTGAACCTTACGGGTTGCTTCCAGCACGAGGGCGGCCGGACCGGGTTTGTCCAGGTCGAGCAAGTCGCGCCCGAAGCCGGCCAGCGTGGGCGTGTCGCGGCCCGCTTCCCGCAACAGGGCCGGGTTGAGCGACTTGACATTGGCCGGCAGCAGCCACGCCACCAGCAGCAGACCGGCGCCCAGCCCGAGCCAGAGCTGCCATAAGGCAGAACGCGGACCGGTGGTGGACGTGGGCATGGGTGGAGGCATAACAGTTGGGCGGGCGGAAACAAATTTATTTGCCGCAACCTTGCCGGGGCAAATACGCTGAATCTGTTACCCTGACCCATGACCCTGCCCATTGTTCAATTCAACAGCCCGATACTGCGCAAAAAAGGCGTCAAGATCACGGCGTTTGACGAGGCACTGGCCCGTCTGGCGGCAGACATGATCGACACCATGCACGCCGCCGCCGGCATCGGCCTCGCCGCCCAGCAGATCGGCCAGGCCATCCAGCTGTGCGTCGTGGACCTGCGGCAGACCGAAAGTGAATTCCAATTGGAATTCGACGGCGCCCGGCCGCCGCTGGAGCTCTTCATGCCCCTGACCATCGTCAACCCGGTCCTGTTCGTGGTGCCGGAGCCGACCACTTCCTACGAGGAGGGCTGCCTGTCCTTCCCGGAAATTCGCGGTGATGTGGTCCGCCCCGACAAGCTCACGGTCAAGTTCAAGGACGTCCGCGGTGTCGCGCACACGCTGGTGTGCGACGGCCTGCTCGCGCGCTGCGTGCAACACGAGGCCGACCACCTCAACGGCGTCCTTTTCATCGACCACATGGACAAGCCCGCGCTGGAGGCCATCGACGCGGACCTCAAGGCCCTGAAGAAGCAGACCCGCGAAGCCGCCAAGAAAAAATGACCGCGCCCCACCCCCGCTCCATCGCCACCCGCACCGGCGATGATGGCACGACCAGCCTCCTCTACGGCCAGCGTGTGCCGAAGGACCATCCCCAGATCGAGGCTGTCGGGGCCCTCGACGAACTGAACGTCGCCATCGGCGTGACCAAGGCCGGCCGGCCGGCCGGCCGTGACGCCGCCGAACTCGAGCGCATCCAGCGCGATCTCGTCGCGTTGATGGGCGAAGTTTCCTGCGCCGAGAGCGACACCGCCCGCTATGCCGCCTCAAAGTTCGCCAAGGTCGGCGCCGCCGAACTCGCCCGCGTAGACGCCGCCGTCGCGGCCATCGAGGCCCGGCAGCCGAAATTCGACGGTTGGGCGACACCCGGAGCCAATCCTTACGCCGCCGAACTCGACGTCGCCCGCACCACCGCCCGGCGTGCCGAGCGCCGGCTGGTCGGCCTCGCGGCTCGCGGCCGCAAACTGCGCCCGCTCCTCCTGCAATACATCAACCGGGTGTCGGACCTGCTCTGGCTCATGGCCCGCGAAGCGGAACAGGTAGGGCGGTGAGTCCCTTCACCGCCGTGTATTTTCGGCGCGGAGCGGAATCCGCGCCCTACCTCAGCGCTTGTCATCACCCCAGCCGCAATTCTAACTCCTCCCATGCGCACCGCCGCCATCGTCCTGATCGTTCTCGCCCTCGTCTACCGGCTGCTGCCGACGCTCGACCTGGCGTGGTCGAATTTTCCCCCGATGATGGCGGTGGCGTTCTGCGGGTCGGTTTACTTTCGCGACCGCCGGTACTGGTTGCTGCCGTTTGCCGGCCTGTGTCTGACGGACCTGTATATCAACTGGTTTTATGCCCGCGAATACGGCTACCACATGGACCTCGGCTCGTATCTCGCCCGGGCGGCGTGCTTCGGCGCGGGGCTCGGGCTCGGGGCGTGGGTATCGCGCCAGAAATCCTGGCTGTGGCTGCTCAACGGCTCGCTGCTCGGCGCCCTGCTTTTCTACCTCGTGACCAACACCCAGTCGTGGTTCGGGGACGCGTTCTATGCCAAGACCGTGGCCGGCTGGTGGCAGGCGATGACGGTGGGCCATCCGGAGTATCCCCCGACCATCTTTTTCTTCCGCAACACGCTGTTCGGCGACCTCATGTTCACCGGCCTGTTCGCCGGGGTCATGGAATGGCTGGCCAAACGCGCGGGCGAACCCAGCTTGCTCGACGAGGAACCGGCCGGGGCGGAAGAAGGCGAGGAAAAGCCGGTCGAGGCCGAGGCGAAGGAGTAGGGCACGTCTTCAAATGTGTGGGGGGCTTTACGCCCCGACGGGATACCAGCGGCGCCTAATGTCGGGGCATAAAGCCCCTTGTTGCTCCCACATTCCAGCAACAGGGGAACCTGGATTGTATTTGAAGACGTCTCCTGGGGTGGACGGCGTGACCGCCCCTGCCGGCGGCTTTCGCCCCGCCGTTCCACAATGAGACCAACTCTTCGTGGTGCCCGGCTTGCCAATGTCCGGTTGCTGGCAATATATCCCCCGGTCGTTCCTTCGCCCGCTCACCCCGTTTTCCCCCACCCCATGAACGCATCCCCGCAGGCCGGCCCACCGCTGCTCTCCCGTCGCACCGCGATCAGGCATGGCCTGGCCGGCATCCTGGCCACCGGTTTCGCCCCGCTCTTCCTGCCGTCGCGCCTGTTCGGCGCCTCGGCCCCAAGCAACCGCCTGCACGTGGGCCTCGTCGGCAACGGCCTGATCGCCACCCAGCATGTCGGCGGCCTGCTGGGCCGCGATGACTGCCAGATCATCGCCCTCTGCGATGTGTCGCGCAGCAAGGCCGAGAAGATGCGCCAACGCGTCGAGCGAGGCTACGCCGCCCACACGGGCGCCAGCCAATACAAGGGCGTGGACCTGTGCGGCACGCACGAGGAACTGGTCGCCCGACCCGACCTGGATGTCGTGTTCGCGACCACCCCCGACCACTGGCATGCCGCCGTGTCCATCGCCGCGATGCAGGCCGGCAAGGATGTCTATTGCGAAAAACCCATGACCCTCACCGTCCGGGAGGGCCGCACCATGGTGAACGTCGCCCGCCGCACCGGCCGCGTGCTGCAGACCGGCACGCAGCAGCGCTCCGAGTCGGCGTTCCGCCGCGCCGCGACCATCGTCCGCAACGGCTGGATCGGCGACATCAAGCTCATCCGGACCCGCCTCGGGAAGTTCCCCGCCGCGCCGGTGCTGGCGGAGGAACCCGTGCCGGAGGACTTCAACTACGACCGCTGGCTCGGGCCCACACCCTGGCGGCCGTACAACCGGCTGCGCGTCCTCGGCGACTACGGTGGCGGCTGGCGCAACTTCCTCGAATACGGCGCCCGCAAGAACGGCGACTGGGGCGCCCACCACTTCGACATCATCCAATGGGCGCTCGGCATGGACGGCTCCGGCCCCGTGGAGTTCATCCCGGCGGGTTTCGAGGGCTCGCCCTACCAGACCCACCGCTATGCCAACGGCGTCACGGTGCAGCGCGTCGACGGCAACCAGCCGGCGATGATCGAGTTCATCGGCACCCAGGGCACCGTTGGAGTCGGCCGCGACGACTACCTCGTGTGCAATCCCGTCGCGCTGGCGACGCGCCCCGTCCGGGCCGGCGAACAGCATCTCTACGAGAGCAACAGCCACCACTCGGATTTCTTCCACTGCGTCCGCACCCGCCAGCGCCCGATCGCCGATGTGGAGATCGGCCATTGTTCCGCCACCGTGGGTCACCTGTGCGGCATCGCCCGGCAACTGCGCCGGCCGTTGCGCTGGGATCCCCTCCGCGAGGACATCATCGACGATCCGGTCGCCTCCCGGCTCCTCGACCGTCCCCGTCGCGCCCCTTACGCTCTCCTGTGACCCTGACCACGATGACTTCCCGTTCCCTCTCCCTCGTTTCCCTTCTCAGGATCGTGCCTGGCTTGCTGTTGCTCGCGGCGGGTTGCTCCACTCCGGGCACTGCCCCGCGCTCCGCCGCTCCGGCGGCAGCCAAGGCGGACGGTGCCTTTGACGACGATGCCCACCCGCCCACCGCCATCGAGGCGGCCGTGATCGCCGCCGGCAAGGACCCAGCCAAGCTGGCCGTCGTCGAACATGACCTGTTGGCCACGATGCAAAAACCCGGCACCGCTCCGGCCCTCGTCCAGGAGGCCGCGCAGCATCTCGGCTACGTCCTGCAGGCCGGCGAATCCGCCCCCTCCGCCGCCACCCTCGCCGTCCTCGCGCCCATGCTCGCCGATCCGGCACGGGTTGACTACGCCCGGCTGGCCTTGGATCGCGTGCCCGGCGAATCCGTGGACCCGCTCTATCTCAAAGCCCTCCCCGCCGCGACCGGCCGCGTGCGTCTCGCCCTCATCGAATCGGTTGCCACCCGCGGCTTGGTCGCGGCCGTGCCTCTCCTCGCCGCCGAACTCAACAGTGCCGACCCCGCGCTGGCCACGGCCGCCGCGCAGGCGTTGGGCCGCATCGGCGGCCCGGCCGCGCTCACCGCGCTCGAATCCGCCCAACAACCGCTCGCTCCCGCCGTGCTCAACGCCCGCCTAGCCGCCGCGGCCAGCAACGACGCTGCCACCGCCGCATCGATTTATCGCAATACCGCCGCGCCCCTGCCCCAACGCTCGGCCGCGCTGCGCCAGCTGATCAACGCCCATCCGGCCGGGGCGGTGGGGGAAATCAATGGCGCCCTCATGGGCACGGAGACGGCCTTTCACGCCGTCGCGATCCATGCCGTGTCCACGCTGGGGCATCCCGGCTCGGCCGCTGAACTCGCCCGCTGGCTCGGCAATTATGCTCCGGCCGTGCAGGTCGCACTCATCGCCGCGCTGGGCACCCGCGGCGATGTCGGCACCGTCCCGGGCCTGCTCAAGGCCCTCGATTCCACCGATGCCGACGTCCGCCTCGCCGCCATCGAGGCCCTGGGCCGCCTGCCCGGAGCCACCGACGCGGCCGAGCGCCTGGCCAGGCTGGCCAGCGACAAGGGTGACGAAGCCAAGGCCGCCTTCGCCAGCCTGGCCCGCCTGAATGGGCCCGGCCTCGATGGCTTCATCCAAGCCGGCGCCGCGTCCGACAGGGACGCCGCCCTGCAATCGGTGTTCGTCCAGCAGCTCGCTGCCCGCAATCAGACCGAGGCCATTCCGTTTTTGCTCGGACTGCGTGGATCGCCCGCCGAGCCGCTGCGGCTCGAAGCTCTGGACGCGCTGCGGAGCATAGCGTCAACCACCGAGCAACCCGCTGTCATCGCCTGGGCGCTCGGCACCTCGGCGAAGGCCGAACAAACCCGCGCGGTGCGCGCGCTGATCACGATGATCCTCCGCGACGGCGAGACCGCCACCCGGGCCAACACGGTCATCGCTGCAATCAATGCGGGCGATGCGCCGGCCCGCCTGGTGCTGCTGCCAGCGTTGTCGCGCGTCGCCGGCCCGGCTGCCCTCGCCTGCGCCAATTCGCTGGCCCGGGACGCGAACGGAAGCGTCGCCGCCGCCGCCGCCGCCGAGCTGGCCCGCTGGCCCGACGCCGACGCTCTCCCCGTACTCGTAGACCTCGCCGTTGCGACCAAAAGCGAAACGATTCGCGCGACCGCCGTACAGGGTGCCTCTCGCTTCCTCACGCAGAACGGCACCACCACCCCGGCGCAACGCTCCACGCTGGCCCGCGCCCTGCTCGACCTGCCCTTAGAGACCACCGCCCGCCAGTCCCTCCTCCATGTCCTTAGCCTCTGTGCCGACGAGGCCGCGCTGGCCGAGGCGAAGCGCTTCCTCGCCGACCCCGCCACCGCCGCCGTGGCGCGGGACGCCGTCGAGGCCATCACGTCGAACCTGGCCGGCCGGCCGGCCGTGACCGCCTCCGTCACCTCCGCCGACCCGGCCCTCATGGCCGACGGCAACAGCATCACCTTCTGGCAGGTGCCGGACAACGAGGCCGGCACGTGGATCCGCGCGGACCTGCATAGCCCGCGTCCCGTGCGGAAAATCTACCTCGGCCACCGCGGCCGCAACTGGGGCTACCCCGGCAAATTCGAGGTGCAGGTGTCCGACGATCCCGACCAGCCCGGCGCCGCCGTGCTCGAGACCGAAGGCGAAAACGCCGAGACCGTCGTCACCTTGCCCACCGGCACGCGCGGCCGTTACGTCTGGCTCCGCCTGACCGGGCGGCGCGACGCCCCTCTGGCCATCAGCGAGCTGCGCATCGAGTAAGCCGCCGGCGGCCTACTTCGACTTCATTACCCAGACGCCGTCCCATTTCCCCTCGACCGGGTGGGCCTTGAGGAATTTGCAGCGGTCGATGTAGGTCTGGCTGAGCTTGTCGCCCGGATGCAGGGCGAGCGCCGCGGTGAATCCCTTGATCGCCCGGTCAAAGTCGCCCGCGCGGTATTGCGCGAGGCCGCCGAGGAACTGGTCCACCGTGTCCCGCAGGTTCGGGAAGGTCTCCTCGGTGTGGAAGTCGAGCACCTCGTAGACGCCGATCGGCTCGGTCTTGCCCTTGACGATGACGCGGTCGATCTCCCGCGTGCGGTAGGTGCCCTTCATCTTCCGGTAGGTGAACTCGCTGATGAGGATCTGCGCGGAGTATTCCTTGCAGGCGCTCTCGAGGCGCGAGGCGAGGTTCACGCCGTCGCCAATGACCGTGTAGTCCATGCGCTTCGGCGAACCGATGTTGCCCGAGACAATCGTGTCGGTGTTGAGCCCGATGCCCATGAGGATCGGCTTCTGACCGCGCTGCTGGCGGCGGGCGTTGAGCGCGCGCAACTCGGTGATCATCGCAATGGCGGCACGGATTCCGCGGTCGGTGTCGTCGTCCCGCGGGATCGGGATGCCGAACTCGGCCATGATCGCATCGCCGATGAACTTGTCGAGCATGCCGCCCTCGGCCGTGATGCAGTTCACCATGAGGGTGAAATACTCGTTGAGCAGGGCGACGGTGCCCTGCGCGCCGAGCTCCTCGGTGAGCGTGGTGAAGGCGCGGATGTCGGAGAAAAGGACGGTAGCCTCGACGCTCTGGCCGCCGAGCGCCTCACCCCCGCCGGCGAGCAGCCGATCGGCGAGGCCGGGGTCCATGTAGCGGGCCATGGTGGATTTCATGCGCTTCTCGTTGCTGATGTTCTCGATCATCAGGAGCGAGCCCACGCGTTTGCCCTTGAGACTGATGAGCGGCTGGAGCGTGAGGTTGACGCTGAGCTTCTCGCCGCGGGCCTCCATCTCGGCGTCCATCAGGATGTCGCCCTTGGCGCCGTCGGCCTCGAGGGCCTTGAGCCGGTCGACGAGCCAAGCGTTGGCGCCGGTGAAGAATTCGGCGGCGGGCTTGCCCAGCACGTCGGCCTCGCGGGCCTTGAGGATGCGGTAGCCGGCGGCGTTGCACGTGTGGACGCGGCCCTCCTCGGTGAGGGTGATGACGCCGTTGGACATGCTCTCCAGCATCGACTGGTTGTAGTTCTTCATGTTCTGCACGTCGTCGAAGAGCTTGGCGTTCTCGAGGGCGATGGAGACCTGGGCCGTGAAGGCCTTGAGCCGCGACTCGTCCTCCGCCGTGAAGGGACCGCCGCGCTTGTTGAGGGCCTGGGTGACGCCGATGACCTTGCCGGTCTTGTTCACCACGGGCACGCAGAGGATGGAACGGGTGAAGTAGCCGGTTTTCTTGTCGAAGGCGGGGCTGAAGCGCAGGTCGGCGTAGGCGTGCGGGATGTTGATGGTCTTGCCCGACTGGAACACGGCGCCCGCGATGCCGGCGGTGTTGGGCAGCTTGATCTGCACGGCATTGAGCCCTTCGCCCACCTCGGACCAGAGCTCGTTGGTCTTCTCGTTGTTGAGAAAAAGCGTGGAGCGGTCGCCCTTGAGCATGCGCGTGGCCTCGCTCATCACGCGCCGCAGCAGCACCGAAAGCTCGAGCGAACTCGTGATGTCGGCCACCAGGTCGAGGAACTCCATCTCCTGCTGCCGCGTCTTCTTCATCTTCTCGATATACTGCGTGCTTTGCAGGGCGGACGCCGCCTGCAGGGCCATGGCTTCCAGCAGCGCGAGGTCCTCGGCGTCGAACTGGCCCGCGCGCTTGTTGAGGGTCTGCACCACCCCGATGACTTCGCCGCGCGCGGTCTTGATCGGGGCGCACAAAATGGACTTCGTGCGGAATCCGGTTTTTTCGTCGACGTCATGATTGAAGCGCTTGTCCGCATAGGCGTCGTGCACGATCACGCCCTGCCCGCCCTGGAAGACCGCCCCGGCGATGCCCTCGGTGTTGAGGAGCCGGATCTCGCGGTTGAAAGTGCCCTGGGCCACGCGCGAGTAGAGCTCGCCGCTGGCCGGGTCGTTGAGGAAGAGTGTGCCGCGCTCGGCATCGGTCTCGCTCGACGTCACCTCGATGAGGGTGGACAGCAGCTCGTCGAGATTGTCGATGGACGCGACCTTCTGGGAGAGCTTGATCAGCATCTCGGCGCGGCGCAGCCGGGTGCGCAGCGCGGCCATGTTCTCGCGGGGGGCGCGGCGGGAAGCCGCCTTGGGTTTCAGTTCAGTTTCCATGTTTGCCTTCCAATTTTGTGCGCAGGGTGGCAATCGTCTCGTGCAATTGCCGCAACTCGTCCTGGTGGGATTTCTGCTGGCGGGCTACGGCGTCCTTGTGCTCGAACAGCGCGCGCTCCATCTGGTCGCGCAGGTTCTGAATCGTGAGATGCAACTGGTGCGCCTCGTCATGACCGGCGGCCACGGCCTTCTGCACGGCTTCGTCCTTGGCGGCCTGCAGGGCCTGCAGTTCGTCGCGCAGGGTGGCGATCGTCGTGCGCAGGATGCGGATCTCATCCGCCCCCACCGCCACGGCGGCCTGGATCGCCGCGGCCCGGCCGGACTCGGTTTCCTCCAGCTTGATGCGCAACGCGGCAATCGTCTCCTTCAACTGCCGGATCTGGCGCTGAGCCTCCAGCAACTCCTCATTGCCCTCGCGGGCCGTGCCGGGCTGTCCTGCTAGTGTAGTCTGGTCCACAGACGGGTAGTTTTCTCCCGGGGCCGGCGGGCCGCAAGCCGAGAATCGCGGTGGCGCCGCCAGCCGGCCCCCGGGCGTTATCGTTTGCGCGCGATCACCGCCCCGCCAGCCTGTCAGCCATGCCCCGCCAGCAGCGCAAGCAAGCGATCAACCGTTTCCTCTCCCTCGCGGTGCTCTTCGTCCTCCCGGGCAATTTCGCGGGCTGCCTGGGCGAGCCGGCCACCACCCCGCCCGAAGCCGGCGACCAGTCGGGCCCGATGCCGGGGATCGCCGCCCGTTATCCGGGAGATGCCGGCATCGCGAACGATCCCGCGGTGATCTTCGCCGATGATTTTGAAAGCTACACCGGGCCCGCCGATCTCAAGCGCAAGTGGGACAACTTCCACCAGGCCAGCGGCACCCGCATCGCAACCGAACCGGAAAACGTCTTCGCCGGCAGACACGCGCTTGAGTTCACCGTGCCCGCCCAAAAGGCCGAGCTGAGCAACGCCACCGACAAGCGGGTCAGCCCGGAGCTCGACGTCCTCTACCTGCGGTACTACGCGAAATTCCAGGCGCCCTACGACGTGGTCGGGTCGAGCCACAACGGCTCCAGCATTTCGGCCCATTACTTCAACAACAACCAGGCGACGCCCGGCGTGCGCGCCGACGGCACGAACAAGTTCCTGGTTAACCTCGAGAACTGGCGCGGCGATACGGTCACCGCCTCGCCGGGCCCGCTCAACGTCTACGTTTATCATCCCGCCCAGCGGGACCGGTACGGCGACCATTTCTTCCCCACCGGGCTGGTGCTGCCGAACTCCAGCCTGCCCTATGACTTCGGTCCGGAATTCGTCGGGCGACCCGACATCATCCCCGAGCTGGGCCGCTGGTATTGCTACGAGTACATGGTGAAAGCCAACACGCCCGGCCAACGCGATGGCCGCATCACGTTCTGGCTCGACGGCGTACTGACCGCGGACTTCCCCAACCTCAGGCTCCGCGATGTTCCGGGCCTGAAGATCGACCGCTTCCAGCTGTGCTTTCACGTCGGAACCAATCCGCAGGGTGAAACGAAGAAGTGGTACGACAACGTCGTCGCGGCGAAATCGTACATCGGGCCGGTTCGCCAGCCGTAGGGATCAACCGGAGGCTACAGCAGGTCGGCCGCCAGCTCGGCGAGCTTGGAGCGCTCGCCCTTCGTCAGTTTCACGTGCGCCGCGAGGGCGTGGCCCTTCATCCGGTTGTGGCAATAAACCAGGCCGTTGCTGCGCGAGTCCACGTAGGGGTTGTCGATCTGCGCCGGGTCGCCGATAAGCACGAGCTTCGAGCTCTCGGCGATGCGGGTGATGACCGTCTTCACCTCGTGCGGGGTGAGCTGCTGGGCCTCGTCCAGGATAAAGAAGCGGCGGGCGATCGAGCGGCCGCGGATGAAGCAGAGCGCCTCGATCTCAACGACGCCGTTCTTGATGAGGCGCTCGTAGGGCTTGAGGGGCGGGAGGCCGTTGCCGCCGCCGTGCGAGTGCTGGGGCTGGCTCATCATCGCCATCGTGTCGTCGTGCTTCTTCTTTTTCTTGCCGGTCTTCTTGCTGACGAACTGCGGCTCCTTCTGGGGCTTCGAGGGCATGAGCACCTCGAGCGCGTCGTGGTAGGGCTGCAGCCAGGGCTTCATCTTTTCCTCGAGCGTGCCGGGGAGGAAGCCGATGTCCTTGCCGAGCGCGATGACCGGGCGGGAGATCGAGAGGCCGTCGTAGCAGGACCGCTCGTCGGTCGTTTGGAAAAGCGCGCAGGCGGTCGAGAGCAGGGTCTTGCCCGTGCCGGCCTTGCCGAAGCAGGTGACAAGCGAGATGCTGTCGTCCATCAGGGCGTCCACGAAGAACTGCTGCTCAAGGTTGCGCGGGCGGATCGGAATGCCGCCGGGCGCCTTGACAAAATCCGGGATCTGCAGGCGGCGCACGATATTGGTGCCGTAGTAACGGCCGGGCATCGTCTTGCCCTCGGGGGTCATGAGCAGGACGTATTCGTTGAGGTAGAGTTTATTCGCCATCTCCTCGCCGAGCTCCAGTTCGCCCTCGGAGCAGAAGCGCTGCATCTCATAGACATCGAGCGTGACAGTCTGGTAGGAGTCATCGTCACTGACGGCCTCGGGCACCTTGTCGTTGAGGTAATCCTGGGCCTCAAGGCCGACGGCGCGGGCCTTGAGCTGCACGTTGACGTCCTTGGTGACGAGGATGGTCGGCGGCGGAAAGGTTTCCTGGACGAACAGCGCGGAGGCGATGATGCGGTTGTCCTTCTTGGTGAAGTCGGAGAGCACGGCCCGCAGCCGCTGCATGGCGGGCGACGACCAGTTGTTCTCCACCAGGTAACGGTTGATTATGACAGAGAGGGTGCCGCCGTTTGGCAGCTTGACGCCCTCGTGCATGGAGCGGGAGTCCGGGAGGAGCTCCTGTAGGATGCGGTGCACGCGGCGGGCGTTGCGGCCCCGCTCAGTGGACTGCTCGCCCTTGATGGCGTCGAGCTCCTCGAGCACCTCGACAGGAATCGCGAGGTTGTTATCTTCAAATTTGAAGATGGATTGCGGGTCGTGCAGCAGGACGTTGGTATCGAGAACGTAAGTCTTGGCCCTTACTTCAACGTGACGCTGCGGTGGTTGCTCAACCGAGCTGGTGGTGTTTTCCATCGCGTGGATAACTTGTGAATATGAAATGCATCCTCTTGGTCGTTTTGTAAATGCAGTAATTGCAAAATTGTGAACACATCAGGTTCCGGACCGAAAGTTGCTACTGCGACCCGGGAGATTTGCGCGGTTTTGGCACCGGTCCCCAAAGCCGGATCACGTGCTCCGCGAGGTTGAGCAGGCTCACTCGCGGCAAACCCTGGAGCCCCGGGTCGCGTAATTGCACCACATGCTGCCGTCGCTCGATAAAGTATTCCCACAGCTCGCGCTCCAGCGGGCGGGCGGCCTCCGCGCCGCTCTGGTCGCGGGTCATTTCAGCCACCTTGGCCATCCAGTGGCGGCGCTCATCGGGCTGCTTCTCCCAATAGTCAAAGATGGCTTGTTCGTAGCGGTTTAGGCTCATTTCAGGCTTTGGAAGTTGTTAAGGGAGGCATTGCATTTGAACTAACACCTGCTAGGCATGTCCGCACTCACACCCAACCCGATACTCACCATGTGGCAAAAGCTAAAAGACCAAATCCCCGCGATCCTCCTCACCGCTGTCCTTATTGTCGGTGTCGCCTTCTGGTTGAACCAGAAGGTCATCGCCGACCTGGCCCTCAGGCAGCAGAAGGAAATGGCCGACCTGCGCGAGCAGACTAACGCCGAGATGAAGGCGTCCGCCGAGGAAACCCGCCGGCACATCGAATCGGTCAACCAGCTGCTCAAGGATGCCATCTCCAAGCGCGCCGCCGACGTGTTTATGACCGAGGAGGAGGTCGCCAAGCTCAACGCCGAGAAGGTCAACGCCCTCGCCGAGGCCATTGCCAAGAAGGTGCAGCCCTACAACCCGCTCCCCAAGTCCCCCGAGGAAGCGGAAAAACTGCAGAACGAGCAGGTCGACAAGGTTTCCAGCCGCATGGCCGAGAAAATCTCCCCCATCCTCGCCGAGATGTCCAAAGACCAGAATCTCACCCGCGAATCCATCACTGGCTACAGCCAGCGCATCTCCGACCAAATCTCGGGCGTGCTGACCTCCGAGATGTCCCGCAACCAGGCGCTGAACACCCAGCTGCTCGCCTCGCAAGGCGTCGCCCAGGACTCGATGAAGCTCTCCCACGAGATCACCGCCCTCTACCTCAGCAGCTTCAAGGACCAGGGCCTCATCACCCGCCTCCTCTCGCTCCCTGCCAACATTGTGCGTGACGCCGCCAACCTGAGCATCGTCAACAGCACCGAGCGCAAGAAAGTGGAGGAGCGCCTCGTCAGCGAGATGAACGCCCTCGACAAGCGCGTGTCGGAAATCCAGGCCAACGCGCCCAAGAAATAAGCCGGCCGGACTTGCGTCTTTCAAAACCGCGCCTGCCCGGCGCGGTTTTTTATTTTTGTGCCTTTGGTGCTTTTCATGGCCATTCTTCCCGTCCGCATGAACCCCCTCCGCCTCGACCCCTCCACCGCCCGCCGGTTCATGCGCCGGGCTCTCTTGCTCGATACCCCGGCCCCAGACATCGGCACCGCCCTCGCCCACCACGGCTACATTCAGATCGACCCGATCAATGTCTGCGGTCGGATGCACGACCTCATTCTCCGCAACCGCGTCCGCGACTACGCTGAGGGCGGCCTGATGCGCCACCTGCACGGCGAAACTCACCCCCTGCTCCCGGCCGCCCGCACGGCCTTTGAACACCACTTGCCCACCGACCATACCCTGGTGGCGCTGACCCCCGATGCATGGCCACACCTGCAAGCCGAGATGCGCCACCGCACTCGCCGCAACGGTGCCTGGTCGGGCCGCCTCACCCCCAAGCAAAAGATAATGGCCACCCGCCTCTTCTCCGAGATATCCGCGCGCGGGCCACTCAGCTCGGAGGACTTTGCCGACACCGGCCGCGCCCGCTCGATGTGGGGTGCCGCCACGCTCGCCAAATCCACGCTCCAGAAACTTTTCTTCCACGGCCAGCTGCTCATCGCACGCCGCGGCACCGGCAACCGGCGCTACTACGACCTGCCGGAGCGCGTCCTGCCTCCGGAAATTCTCGGCCTGCCCGAGCCTTCGAAAAAGGAAACTGCCCGCTGGGAAACCCTTCTCAAGCTCCGCCAGCGGCGGCTGACGCCACTCAAACGCGACGAACTGCCGCACGTCGCCGATCTGGTTCAGACCATCACGGTCGAGGACTGCCCTACGCTTTACTGCCTCCGCTCCGATCTTTCAGTCCTGGAAGCACGTCATTCTGAGCGCAGCGAAGTTACCGAGCCGAAGGCGACAGGGCTCAAATCCACGTCTTCGACCCTGTTATTGGCACCTTTGGATCCTTTGATCTACGATCGCCGCGTGACCTCTGCCCTGTGGAATTTCGATTACACTTGGGAGGTCTACACCCCGCCGGCCAAAAGGAAACGCGGCTACTACGCGCTTCCCCTGCTGGCTGACATCGAAATCGTCGGCCACCTCGATCCCAAGGCCGACCGAGAGATGAAGCGGCTCCGCGTCGTCTCCCGCTCAGTGAAGCGCGGTCACAAAGTGAGCGAAGCCGTTCGCACCCTGGCCTTGTGGCTCGGCCTGAAATAATGCCAACTGCCGCTCCACTCCCGGAAAACGCCGGCCTCGCTTTTGTCGGGGAACCCCCTTGGCCGCCGGCGTTGCTCACGGATCGCGAAGCCCATCAGCTCGCCGCCGCCGCCAACCGCTGCGGCCGGCCCAATGCCGATGTGCTGCGTCGCCGCCTCGCCGTCGTGCGCGGCCGCCCGACCGAATGCTGGCAGATCGATTTCCCGGAGCACTTCACCACCCAGGAAGCCGCACTCTACGAGCAGCCCTTCTCCTGCCTGAGCACCGCGACATGGCAGAATCCAAAGGCCAACCCCGATCTGCGCCGGGCTCTCGCCCGGATTTCCCGCTATCTTGCCCTGCCGGTTGACGGCCCCGCCACCGACTGGCACTGGATCGAGGATGACCTGCTACCCGACTCCAGCCTGCTCGTCGTGGCGCGCGACGACGATTTCACTCACGGTATTCTCCAATCTCCGGCCTTTGCCTGCTGGCACTGTGCCCACCGCTCCACCCTGACGTCCGTGCAACTCGTCGAGTCCTTTCCCTTCCCGTGGCCACCGGGCACCGCGCTCAGCGCCCTGTCCGCCTCGCAGGAGGAGCAGCGCCACGCCGTGGCCCGCGCCGCGCGCAGTGGTGATGCCGGACAATTGAACTCCGTCGTTCTGGCTGCCTATGGCTGGTCCACCGATCTCTCAGACAATGAGCTCCTGGCCAAACTCACGGAGTTGCACCGCCAACGCACTGGCTGAACGGCTTCACTTTCCCTCGGGCAGCCAGACCGTCATCGGCGCAAGGCCGCGGTTGTTCCAGGCAAAATACGGGATTGCGCTCAGCGGATCATTACCGGCGCTCTGGAGAGTCAGAATCGTAATTCCCCCCAGGAGATCCGGCCGGTCCTTGGTGGCGATGTGCAAGGGAGCGACCAGCGCCCGGCTCGCCAGCGGCTGGTCAACAGCCTCAAAACAATAAACCACCGGGCCGCGCTCGAAAGCCACCTGCCCGCGCGTCGCCGCGATCTTCTCGTTCCCGTGCACCACCTGAACCCGCAGCGGGAAATCCAGCTCGATCACGTCGCCGCTGCGCCATTCCCGCGCAATTGATACGTAGCCATTGGCATCCGGCGTGGCCGGGATGCTCGCCCCGGCAACTGAAATCCGCACGGCCGCGCCACCCGTGTTCTCGTAGCGGTAAAGATCCGACGGCACCGGTCGGCCCTGCGCCCAACCCGGGATGCGGACCATCACGGTGAAAGTTTTTGGCGTGGCGGGTGCCACCGCCACTTTCACGCCGCCCGACCACGGATAGTCGCTGGTCTGCGTGAGCTTCACCGATGTGCCCGCGATCTTGGCCTCACCCTCGCTCTGCGCGTAGAAATTCACATAGAGCGCATCGTCGCGCACCGCGTAGAAATACCCGGTCAGCGACGCCAGCGTGCGCATCAGGTTGGGCGGGCAACAGGCGCAGCCAAACCACGGGACCCGGCCGGCGAATCCGCTGTTGTTCTTTGCCGCGCCATCATGGGTCAGCGGGTTGGTATAAAAGAACCGGTCGCCCGAGGTGGAGACGCCGCTGAGGAAGCCGTTGAAGGCGGTGCGCTCGAATACGTCCATGTATTTCGCCTCGCCGGTGAGGAGGAACATCCGGTGGTTCCACATCATGAGCGCGAGCGCGGCGCAGGTTTCGTTGTAGCCGTCCGCCCGCAGGTCGTAATCGGCCCCGTAGGCCTCACCGTCCGCGATCGCCCCGACGCCGCCGGTGAGGTAGAGTTTTTTCGTGACGACGTTGTCCCATATTTTTTCGATCGCAGTCAGGTAACGCTGGTCGCCGGTCAGGGCCGCGATGTCGGCCATGCCGGCGTAGAGGTAGTTCGCGCGCACGGCGTGGCCGACGGCCTCATTTTGGTCGACCACGAGCTTGTGTCGCTGATTGTAGGCCGGGCCGCCGGGGCCGCGGGCATCGAGGAAGGTCTTCGCCAGGTCCAGCCAACGCCTGTCACCGGTCACCCGGTAGAGCTTCACCAGGCCCATCTCGACAATCTCGTGCCCGGGCGCGAGGCGTCGCTTCCCGTCGCCGAAATCATGCCAGAGGAGCTCGGCATTGCGCAGGCAGATGTCGAGCAGGGCACGTTTGCCGGTCGCCTGAAAATACGCGACGCCCGACTCGTAGAGATGCCCGGCATTGTAGAGCTCGTGGCTCAGCTCGGGATCCTTGTCCCAGCGCTCCTGCCCCACCCACTTGTGGCCGGGCGTGTCGGGATGCATCGTGCGGAACGTGTAGAGATATCCGTCGGGTTCCTGCGCGGCGGCGATGCGCGCGATCCAGCCGTCGAGCGTCGCCTCCAGCGCCGGGTCGCGCTGCATGCTCAACACATACGCCGCGCCCTCGATCGCCTTGTAGGCGTCGGTGTCGTCGAACGGATAGATCGTCGGCGGCTTGATCGAGAAGTCCTTCTCGCCCGCCGCGCGCCGGCGCCGGACCTCGGCCGCGAGGTCAAAATTCTTCAGCCGGCCCGAGGCCTCGCATTGCTGCAGGGCAAACGGCACCGTCACCCGCCGGTTGACCTCCTGCTTCTGCTGCCAGAATCCGCCGGTAAGCCGGACGGCCGTAAATGGCACGGGCTGGAACGGATAATCCGCCGCCACCGCCACGGAACAAAGTAACACCAGGGCCGGGACAAGACGAACAAAGCGCAAGGGCATGCGCAAAGTTTCCCTACCAAAGAAAAAGCCGCAAGCATCAAGTGTCAGCGGCTTGGTGAACTTGGAGGCGGGGTGCCCTCACCCCGCGGAATAATCCCGCCTCCAGTAAGACCTCAGAACTTCACCTCGACGCCGGCGAAAGCGCCGAGTCCAAGCTGCGGGTAGCCGTGCACCTGCTCATAGTGCTCGTTGAGCAGGTTTTCGACTCGCGCCTTGATCGCGACGCGGGGCGTGGCCTGCCACGCGCCATAGACGCGCACCACTGTGTAGTCTTTGCCTTTGAGCGTGGCAAAGGTCGCGGCGTTCACGTCCATCCGGTCGCTGGCCAACACCATCCCGGTGCCGGCGCTGATGCCGCCGCCAAAATCATGCCACAAGTCGAGCGAGCCGCTCTGGCGCGGACGACGCAGCAAGCGTGTGCCGCCACTAAGGTCGTCAGCCTCAAGATAGGTGTAGGCGAGCCGCACGTCCACGGCACCGGGCAAGGTGAACTTGCCCGCCACCTCCAAGCCCTTGGTCCGAGCGCGGCCCACGTTCTTCACCGTGCCGGGGAACGAGGCAAAGTCGAAGGTGACGAGGTCGCTGATCCGCGTGTCGAACCACGTCGCGCTGAGCACGCCCTTCTTGTCGGCGATGAAATAATCCACGCCGGCATCCCACCCCCGCGCCTTCTCGGCCTTCAGGTTCGGATTGCCCACATAGAACGAGCTCTGCCCGTAGAGATCGAGGAAGCTCGGCGAGCGGAACGCCGTGCCGTAGCTCGCGCGCAGCTTCCAGCGCGAATCAGCCGACAGCCACGCCGCCGTGGCCCGGCCGGTTGTCGCGCGGCCAAAGGTGTCGTGGTCGTCGCTGCGCAGGCCGGCCGTCAGGTAAAGGTGCTCCACCGGTGTCCACTCGTCCTGCAAGAACAGCGCGAGCAATTGTTGGCGCTCGTTGATGCGGCCGAAGCCGGTGTTGCGCGTGTGATTGGCCTCGGCGGTGACGCCGCCGGTGATCTTGTGCTGCTCGTTCGCCGTGTAGGTGCCCTGCCAGTCGAGGACGCCGCGGCGGTTCGTGACTACGGTGGACGTGGTGCCGTTGAACGACACGTAGCGGCGGTCCTGCCCGCCGAGCACAACCTTGCTGCTGAACTCGGACGAGGGTGTGAAGTCGGCGAAGACCGTCGCGAGCTGGTTGCTCTCGCGCTCTTCATTGTCGGGGTCGTTCGCCCCATAGCCGATGGCGGCGCCGGGCGAGCCATAAACGCCGATGAAGCCGCGCCACGTCGCGCCGACCGCGACCTTGGCCGATAGCTTCCGGTCGAGCCGCAGTGCGTAGGTGGTGGAATCGAATTTGTTGTTCACGCGCTCGTTGTCGGTATGGCCGCCGGAAATCGAGAACGTGTAACCGCCGAGCGCGTCACCGGACTGCGTGCTGGCCGCGCCCTGGATCGTGCCGAAGGAGCCGGCCTCGACGGAAACCGTGCTGCGCGCCGGGCCCGTGCCACGCTGGCTGCGGATCGCGACGACGCCGCCGACCGCCTCGCCGCCGTAGAGCGTGCTCTGCGGTCCGTGCGAAACCTCGAGGTTGTCGCAGGCGCCGAGGCAGGCGCCGCCAAGCGTGGCCTGGTAGTCGGTGTTGGGATCGTTGGCGCGGATGCCGTCCACGAGGAACAGCGTCTGGTTGGAATTCGACCCGCGCAAAAAGAGCGATGTCACGCCGCCGGGCGCACCCGAGGCGGACGACGGCGCGCCGGGAATCCCGGCGAGTGCCGAAGTGATACCGTTGAGCTGCATGCGCGCCAGCTCGGCGGCGCTGAGCGAGTCCACGGCGGTGCCGATGGTCGTGAGCGACGCCGGAGTGCGCGTCGCGGTGAGGACGTAGTCCGGCAGGACGACGGTGGAGGATTCCTGCGCCGCCAAGCGTACGAAGGCGGCCGTGAGGCCGAGGAGGAAAAGGCGTCGCGAGGACGCCGGGAGGGTGTTCATGGGCTGCTGTTGCTAACGGCAAGAGCAGACCGCCGCCTTCCTGGAGGCGGGACTATCAGTCCCGCGGGTTGGAAAGCACGTTCCTACTCTCACGCTTCATTGAGTGCGATGAAGGTTTGTCGCTGGGGCGCGCACACGCCCCGGCGCGGTGAGTTTCGGCAGACAGATGTTCGGACTCCGCATTTCGCCTCGCCCCCGCCTTCGCCGGTTGCCCGACTGGCTTTGCTCCCGCCCTGAAGCGGAATGGGGGTCTGTGATGCGTTACCGCAGCGCTACTGTGGCCGGTTTGCACGGCCTTCCCTGTGACTGCTGAATTAAATTAAAAAGAACCTCAGGCTCCGCACAGAACCGCAGCCGCTTCCCCGCCGCGCAAGTCCAAAGCCAGTGCATCTATTGACTATGACTGTCTTGTCTTGGGTAGGGCGCGACCGCTGGGCGCGCCGAGAACCTGCGGACGGCCCGCGGCCCGTCCCTACCCGGAATCCAGTTAGACCAACGGAAAGCTTGCTTTATATCATTACAT
>JAYTUA010000123.1:0-6960 GCA_043745015.1 Opitutaceae bacterium
TCGATCGACGCCGTGCGCGAGGGCGTGCAGGCGGTGGTGGACGGCAAAATCAATTGCACCGTCGAGTGCAACCCGCTCTTCGGTCCCAAGGTTTACGACACCGTCGCGCGCGTGCTGGCCGGCGAGAAAGTCGAGCGCAAGTCCTTCAACAAGGACGAACTTTTCGACGCGACCAACGCGGCCGCGGCGTTGCCCACCCGACAGTATTAAGCGGTTCAATTTCCGATGCCTGTCATTCTGAGCGCAGCGAAGTCTAGCCGCAGGCTGGTTGGACATCCAGCTTTTGTGGGCGGGGTGCCCTCACCCCGCGAAGCACCGGCAGCGAAACTGTTAACCCGCGGGGTGAGGGCACCCCGCCCACAAGGTTGCCAAGCGTACCCATGATGCCTGCGCTGCTCGAACTTCGCGGCATCGGGAAAAGTTTTCCCGGAGTCGTGGCGCTGGCGGGCGTGGACTTCACGGTCCGGGCGGGCGAGATCCACGCGCTGCTCGGTGAGAACGGCGCGGGCAAATCCACGCTCATCAAGGTCCTGACGGGCGTGCACCCGGCCGATGCGGGCGAAATCCGCCTCGCCGGCCAAGTCATCCGGCCGGCCGCGCCCAAGGAAGCCGAGCGACTCGGCCTCAGTACGGTGTACCAAGAGGTGAACCTCGTGCCGTCGCTCTCCGTGGCGGAGAACATCACGCTGGGCCGCCAGCCCGGCCGGCTGGGTTTCCTCAACTGGCGCGCCATCCGCCGCCGCGCGCGCGCCGCGCTGGCCCGGCTGGAGGTTGATTGCGACGTTGACGCCGAACTCGGCTCGCTGTCGGTGGCGATGCAGCAGATGGTGGCCATCGCCCGGGCCCTTGATACGTCCGCCCGGCTGCTGGTCCTCGACGAACCGACGGCCAGTCTCGACGAGAAGGAAGTCGCCGAGCTGTTCGGCATCATGCGCAAGCTGCGCGGTGAGGGGATGGGCATTGTTTTTGTCACCCACTTTCTCGACCAGGTCTATGCGGTCAGCGACCGGCTGACGGTCTTGCGCAACGGGCAGCTGGTCGGCGAATACGCCACGGCGGACCTGTCGCGGCTGGCCCTTGTGGGCAAGATGCTCGGGCGCGAGGTCAGTGCGGCCGACTTCACCAGCCATGCGGCGCCTGTGCCCGCCACCACCCAGCCCGTGCTCGCGGCCCACGGGCTCGGCCGGCGCGGCGCGATCGCTCCGCTGGACCTCGCGCTGCATGCGGGCGAGGTTGTCGGGTTGGGCGGTTTGCTCGGTTCGGGCCGGACCGAGACGGCACGGCTGCTGTTCGGCATTGATGCGGCGGATGGCGGCGAGATCAGGCTCAAGGGTTCGCCTGAGCCGATCAGCTCGCCACGCGACGCGGTCAGGCTCGGCCTCGCCTTCTGTTCGGAGGACCGCAAGGCCGAGGGCATTCTGCCCAACCTGTCGGTGCGGGAGAATCTGATCCTGGCGCTACAGGGCAAACGCGGCGTGCTCCGGGCGCTGGGCTGGGGCGAGCAGCAGCAACTCGTCGAACATTATATCCGCGCTTTGCAGATCAAGACCGCCGACGCGGAGACGCCGATCAAAAATCTCTCCGGCGGCAACCAGCAGAAAGTGCTGCTCGCCCGCTGGCTCGCGACGCAGCCGGCGGTGATCATCCTCGACGAACCGACGCGCGGCATCGACATCGGGGCCAAGCAGGAGATCGAGCAATTGATCGCCAAGTTGCGCGACGACGGCCTCGCGGTGCTGTTCATCTCATCGGAAATCGACGAGGTGGTGCGCAACTGTTCGCGCGTGCTCGTGCTGCGCGAGCGGCGGCTCACCGGCGAAGTCGCCGGCGCTGAAATAAATTCCGAGCGGCTCATGCACCTGATGGCCGGCACCCATGAAGTCTAAATCCCCGATCATCTGGCCGCTGGCCGGGCTCGCCGCGTTGGTGCTGCTGAATGCGGTGCACGACCTTGGTTTTCTCAAGATCACGCTGCTCGACGGGCATCTCTACGGCGTGCCCATCGACATCCTCACCCAGGGTTCGCGCACCATGCTGGTCGCGCTGGGCATGACGCTGGTCATCGCCACCGGTGGCGTGGACCTGTCGGTCGGCTCGGTGGTGGCCATTGCCGGGGCGGTGTGTGCGGTGCTGCTGCAGGGCGGGCATTCGCTGGGCGTGACGCTGGCGGCGGCCGTCGGCGCCGGCCTGCTCGCGGGATCGGCCAACGGCCTGCTGGTGGCCCGGCTGGGCGTGCAGCCGATCGTGGCGACACTCATTCTGATGGTGGCGGGCCGGGGCCTGGCCCAGCTCATCGTGGACGGGCAGGTGATCATAATTAAAAGTCCCGCGTTCGAATTTTTGGCCAACGGGTTCTTGCTGGGCGTGCCGTTCGCACCGCTGCTGGTGGCGGCACTGTATCTGGCGGCGCACCTGGTGCTGCGCCGGACCGCGCTCGGGTTGTTCATCGAGGCGGTGGGCGACAACGAGACCGCGAGCCGCTTCGCCGGCCTGGCGGCGGCGCGCATCAAAGCGCTGGCCTATGTTTTTTGCGGCGCGTGCGCCGGGGTGACCGGGATACTGGCCGCGGCGAACATCCGGGCGGCCGATGCCTACCGGGCCGGCGAGAACATGGAGCTGGATGCGATCTTCGCGGTGGTGGTCGGGGGCACGGCGTTGACGGGCGGGCGGTTTGTCATCCTCGGCACCGCCATCGGGGCGCTGCTGATCCAGACCCTGACGACCACCATGTATAACCTCGGGGTGCCGCCGGCCATCGCGCCGGTGCCGAAGGCGCTGCTCATCATCGGCGTCTCCCTCCTGCAATCCGAGAAAGTCGCCCGCTGGCTCGGCGGGCTCCTCGGGAAAAAGGCGGCGATATGAACACACCCCGTCGCTACGCGCCACCCCTCTCTAGAGGGGATTCAAGACCACGGTGGCCTATGATTGGATCCCCTCTAGAGAGGGGTGCCCGAAGGGCGGGGTGTGTCGACGGGCGCACGCCACCATTGGGAGGCTGCGCATGACCCGCCTTCGCTCAGAAGCTACGGCGCGGCAGGCCAAGTCATCCTCCTGGAACACACGCCAGCTGCCACTGCTCGTCACGGCGGCGATCTTCGCGCTGTTGTTCGCGACGGCGGCGCATTTCTACGCGGGATTTTTCTCGGCGCGGGTGTTCATCAGCCTGCTGTCGGAGAACGCCTTTCTCGGCATCGCGGCCGTCGGCATGACGCTGGTGATTTTTTCCGGCGGCATCGACCTGTCGGTCGGCGCCGTCATCGGGTTCACCTCCATTTTCACGGCGACGCTGATCGAGCGGCACCACGTCGCCCCGGGACTGGCGTGGGCGCTGGCGCTGGCGGCCGGAGCCAGCTTGGGGGCGGGTATGGGGGCGTTGATCCATTTTTTCCGCTTGCCGCCGTTTCTGATTACCTTGGCCGGAATGTTCCTGGCACGTGGCGCAGGTTTCTGGATCAGCACGGACTCGATCGGCGTCGGGCATGAGTGGTACGGCCGGATTTCCGGCTATGAGTGGGTGTTCGGCCCGGTGGCCGTGCCGGCGAGTGCGCTTTTCCTGCTGGCGGTGATGGTGGTGGGATATGGCGTGGCGCACTACACGCGCTTCGGGCGCACGCTGCTGGCCATCGGCGGCAACGAGCAGTCGGCCTTGCTCATGGGCCTGCCTATTGGTCCGGCCAAGATCGGCGTCTATACGGTCAACGGCCTGGGGGCGGCGCTCGCGGGCATAGTGGCCACCTTTTATACCGGTTCGGGCAATCCCAGCATGGGTATCGGGCTCGAGCTGGACGCCATTGCGATCGTGGTCATGGGTGGGACCCTGCTGACCGGCGGACGCGGGCATATGCTGGGCACGCTGCTGGGCGTGCTGATTTTCGGCACCATCCAGGCTGCCATCCTGTTCGACGGGCGGCTGAGTTCATGGTGGATGCGCATCGTGGTGGGGGCATTGCTCCTGGTGTTCATCCTCTTGCAGCGCTTGTTTTTGCGCCGGAAGTGAGCCGGCTGGTTGGCGCGGTTTTCGTGATTAAGTTTCCTGCGCCGGCAAAATCCATGGAATCGGACTTGCCAAGGGTGGGGGCGGTCTCTCTTTTCAGCCCTTCCTGTTCCTTAAACCGTCAACCTAAACGATAGTAACGATCGCAAGGCGGCCCAGTTTGGCCGGCCTGTGTCTCGTCACGACATAGATCCCATGAACGTAACTCCCAAAGACCTCCTCGATGCCGGCGTCCACCTCGGTCACCAGACCAAGCGCTGGAATCCGCGCTCCAAGCCCTACGTATTCGACCACCGCCAGGGCATCACCATCATCGACCTGGAGAAGACGCACGCGGCGCTGGAAAAAGCCTGCGCCTTCGTCGAGAACCTCGTCGCCCACGGCGACGACATTTTGCTCGTCGGCACCAAGCGCCAGGCGCAGGAAATGATCAAGGAAGCCGCCGCCGCGACCGGCATGCCCTACGTGACCAACCGCTGGATGGGTGGCACGCTCACCAATTTTGAGACCATCAAGAAGTCCCTCGCGAAGTTCAAGAAATACCAGGCGATGGACGCCAGCGGCGAGCTGGGCAAGTTCTCCTCCAAGGAGGAATCCGCCATCCGCCGCGAGATGGCCCGCATGACCCGCAACTTTGACGGCATCATCAGCCTGACCGCGCTGCCCCGCGCCATGTTTGTCATCGACACCAACTACGAGGAGATCGCGGTGGCCGAGGCCAAGCGCATGAACATCCCCTCGATCGGCCTCGTCGACACCAACTCCGACCCGACCCAACTCACGCACCCGATCCCCGGCAATGACGACGCCACCAAGTCCGTGCGCATCATCATCGAGACCATCGTGGCGGCCATCCAGGCCGGCCTCTCCCACCGCGAGGCGCGGCGCGCCACGCCGGCGGAGACCGCCGCGGCCGCGGCGACCGGCGAGGTGGATCTCGATAAGGTGATCATCCCGGCCAACCTGAAGGATGTGATCGAGGACAAGCCCGTCGTCGCCAAGAAGCGCGCCGGCCGCACCGGCGCCAACAAGGCCGCCGTCACCACCGACGAAGTTTAATCACCCACCCCGCCTTACTCTTACCATGTCAGTTGTCACTGCCAGCTTGGTCGCGGAACTCCGCGCAAAAACCGGCGCCGGCTTGCTTGATTGCAAGAAGGCCCTCGACGAAGCCCAGGGCAGCCTGGATCAAGCCGAGACGATCCTTCGCAAGAAGGGTGTCGCCTCCGCGGCCAAAAAGGCCGGCCGTTCCACCTCGGACGGTCTCGTCGAATCCTACATTCACGTCGGCGGCAAGGTCGGCGTCCTCGTCGAGGTCAACTGCGAGACCGACTTCGTGGCCAAGACCGATGATTTCAAGGGCTTCTGCCGCGACGTCTGCCTCCAGATCGCCGCCGCCAACCCGGCCTACGTCCGCCGCGAGGAAGTGCCCGAGGCCGATCTGGCCAAGGAGCGCGACATCGCCGTGGCCCAGCTCGCCGGGAAGCCGCCCGCGGCGGTGCAGAAGATTGTCGAGGGCAAGCTTGAGAAATATTACTCGCAGGTCTGCCTCCTCGACCAACCCTTCGTCAAGAATCCGGACAAGATGATCAAGGAAGTCCTCACCGAGCTGATCGCGAAGATGGGTGAGAACATGCAGATCCGCCGCTTCGTCCGCTACCAGCTCGGCGCCTGAGCATACGGCCGTTGATTTCCCCGGCGCCCCATCGCAAGGTGTGGCGCCTTTTTATTCCATGAAAGTCACGCACGGCCAGATCATCGCCCGGGGCCTCGCCAACCGCTGTCCGAACTGCGGCGGGAACCGGCTGTTCAAGGCGGGCAAGGTCTTCGAACTCAACGAGGGTTGTCCCGATTGCGGGCTGAAATTCGAGAAGGACGAGGGGTTTTTCCTCGGGGCGATGTCGCTGAACTACGGGGTCACGCTGGTCGCCTTCCTCGTGCCGGTGCTGCTGCTGTGGTATGGCGGGGCGGTGGGCGGCCGGGTCGCGGTCGGGCTGGCCATCGGGGGCTCGGTGGTGGTGCCCATGCTGCTCTACCGGTCGTCGCGGAGCTGGCAGCTGATGCTCTATTACAGTTTCTTTCCCCACCATCTGCCCCGGAACCGGCGGGAGCTGGCTGCGGCCGAGGACGAGAACCTTTGAGCAAGGAGCAAGGAGTGAGGAGCGGGGAGACGGGCGCGCACCACCAACCCAATCCCCGTGGGCGAATTGTTCGAGCGGAAGACTGAGTTGCTCTACGGTCTTGAACTTCTCTGTCCGTTCCAAGTGTCGTTACCCGACGTGGTGGTCGAGGCGTATCGCCGTCAGAAGGCGGAGTTCATCACCAAGGTTCGTCCCATCATTGATGAAATCAAATCGAGCGGGGTGACCACGCTGACCGAAATTGCTCTGTGTCTGACCCGTCGTGGTATTCCTACGCGAACGGGGAAGTCGGTCTGGTTTCCTTCGACGGTGAAGACGGTGGTTGGGTGAATTGAACCTCGACACAAAAATCAGTATCGGCAAAGTTCTTTACTCAGAAGCTGCCGCGGTTGCGCTAGGCAGTCTGCGAGCACCACTGGTTTATCTCATGCAAACAAAAACGGCTCGGGAGCTTATTGAATCGTCCAATCGCTTTCTCATTGGATTAAATATCGCAGCTCTACTGGTCGTTCTTGGATTAGTGGGTTTGAACACTCGGCATGTAATTAATTACTTCAATGGTCCGTTCGTCGTTGATGGAGCCGAGCTTGAATCCCTCACGGCAAATAATACGCCGGAGAAATTCTTCTTAACGCTGTCAGGCTCTCGTCTGGTTGATTCTGGATACCGAAACGTAATTTCCACGAAAAACAAATACACGGGAACGACTACAGAAACGGGAAGTTATCCGCCGCGTTTTTCAGTCAATGACCTCAAAGGCCGGTTAATTACACGACAAGAGCAGCGGCAATTGGGTTGGGGTTTGGAGTGGTCTGTTGCTGGTTG
>JAYTUA010000124.1:0-6942 GCA_043745015.1 Opitutaceae bacterium
AGCGCTTCCTCAATGAAGTGCTGCCCGTGGCCGAGGAAGCCGGGGTGCGGCTCGCGCTGCATCCCGACGATCCGCCCATGCCGATGATACGCGGCCAGCCGCGGCTCGTTTATCAGCCGCGGCTCTACCAGAAGGTCATCGACCTTAACCCCAGCCGGGCGAACCAGTTTGAATTTTGCGTCGGCTCACTCGCCGAGATGACCGAGGGCGACATCTACGACGTGGTTGATCAATACAGCCGCCAGCACCGGCTCGGCTATGTCCACCTGCGCAACGTCCGCGACAAGGTCCCGCATTACAAGGAGACGTTCATCGACGACGGCGAGGTCGATATCCTGCGCGTGCTGGGCATCCTCAAGCGCAACAATTTCGAGGGCGTCATCATCCCCGATCACGCCCCGCAGATGAGCTGTGCCGCCCCGTGGCATGCGGGCATGGCCTACGCGATGGGCTACATCCAGGCGGGCCTCAAATCCCTGGAGACTTCAAAATGAGCAGCGAACGCGTGTCTTGCTGTGGGCGGGGTGCCCTCACCCCGCGAGTTTCCGGCCGCGCAGCCTATGCCTCGCGGGGTGAGGGCACCCCGCCCACAAAAATCACTTTCGGGGGTTTCGCATGAGCGTCCAGCTGCAGTTCAACCATCACGCCTGCACGGTCCCGCCGGGCAGTTCGCTCTTTACCCATGCGGAGGCCTTGGGGGTGCCGGTGCCCACCTCGTGCAACAAACAGGGCCGGTGCAAGGAGTGCGTGGTGGAAGTCACCGAGGGCATGGACTGCCTTTCCCCGCGCCGCCCCGAGGAAATTCACCTCAAGGGAGCCTTCCGACTGTCGTGCTGCACGCGCATTGTGCAGGAAGAGGGGACGGTGCGCTGCCACACGATGCGGCGCGGCACGATGAAGATTGAGAAACATGCCTTCGAATTGCCCACCGGCGCGCGCCAATGGCGGCTCGACCCGGCCGTGCAGCGCGAGGGCGACCGTATTCTGCTCGACGGGGTGGAGATCGATCGCAGCACCGGCCCGTTGCACGGACTCGCCATCGATCTCGGGACCACCACGGTGGTCATCCGGCTGCTGAACCTGGAGACCGGCGAGGTGGTGGCCGACTCCTCCTTTGAGAATCCCCAGCGCTTCGGCGGCTCCGACGTGATGGCGCGCATCCAGTACGACACCGAGGACCGCACCAAGACCCTCCAGCGCACGCTGGTGGGCTACCTGAGCCGGGCCATCCAGGAATTTCCGGTCGACCCCCGGTCGATCTATGAGGTCGTCATCGCGGGCAACTCGACGATGCGCGACTTGTTCTTCCGCCTGTCGGTGCACTCGATCGGCCAGAGTCCGTACCAGTCGCTCACCGAATTGGAGCTGGCCGAGGGCAAGCGCACGACCACGAGCCTGTCCGACACCGCGCGCCGGCTCGGTCTGCCGGTTCATCCCAAGGCCCGGGTCTACGGCCTGCCGATTATCAGCGGCCACGTGGGGGCGGATGCGGCGGCCTGCATGCTCGCCATCGACATCGCCAACGAGGACCGCCTCGTCGCGGTCATGGATATCGGCACCAACACCGAACTGATTGTCGGCAACAAGCACAAGGTCCTCGCCGCCTCGTGCCCGGCCGGCCCGGCGTTTGAAGGCGGGCAGATAACCTTTGGCATGCCGGGCCTGCCCGGGGCGATTGAGCAGGTCACCATAGCCGAGGACGGCACCGTGCGGAACAAGGTGATCGGCGATGGGCCGGCCGAGGGCCTGTGCGGCTCCGGGCTCGTTGACCTCATGAGCGAGCTGTTGCGCACGGGGCGCATGAATTCACTCGGGCGGTTTGTGGCCGGGCCGGGCGAGTTTGTCGTGGCGGCGTCGGCGGACCGGCCGGTCACTTTCAGCGAAAGCGATGTGAATGCCCTTGCGCAGGCCAAGGGCGCTAATGTCGCCGGCCTCCAGATCGCCTTTGCCGAGTATGGCATCAATTACGGGGAGCTGGCGGTATTTTATCTGGCGGGCGGTTTCGGCCGGCACCTGAACATCGAATCGTCCAAACGCATCGGCCTGATCCCTAATATCGAAGCAGCGCGGATCGTCCAGGTCGGCAATGCCTCGGTGGAGGGCGCGTGCATTGCACTGCTTTCCCGGGCCAAGCGCGCCGAGCTGGAGCAGCTGGTGAAGCGGGTCACGCATTGCCGCCTGGAAACAAATCCCGGTTTTTTTGATTACTTCGTGAACGGCTGCCAGTTTGCCGCGGTGGAGAACGAACAGGGGGTCACCGGCTCATGAGCCATTCGCGCCAGTCTGCCCGGCCCCGGCTGGAACAACTCGACCTCCATCCCGCGGTCAGTGTGAAGGAGGCGGAATACCGGCGCCTGCTCGGCTACCCGCCGCACCATACCCCGGGCGAGCGGGCCGATGAACTGGCGGAATGGGCGAGGGGTTGGTTCGCGGAGCATGGCCGCCCCTGGGTCTATTTGCGCGAGGTGGAGCTGCGGGTCACGCCGGAGACGCTCTGGATCGACGGGATGGAATTTCATTCCAAGCAACTGCATGCCCACCTGCAGCAGGCCGGGGCGGAACGGGCCATGCTCGTGGCCGTCAGCGCGGGGCCCGGTTGCGAGGCCCAGGCTCGGCAGTTGTGGCAAGACTCCAAGCCCGATGAATATTTCTTCCTCGAGATGTTCGGTTCGGCGGTGGTCGAGCAGCTGGTCGCGAGTTTGAGCGCCCGCATCTGCGAGCTCGCGGAGCACGATGGCTTGATGGCCGTGTCCCACTACAGCCCGGGTTACACGGGTTGGGATATCGCGGATCAAACCCGCCTTTATGAGTTGATCACGCGGGGCCAGGCGCAGCCGTTCCCCGAGCCGCTGGAAGTGATGTCGAGCGGCATGCTGCGGCCGAAGAAGTCGTTGCTGGCGGTCGTCGGCCTGACCGCTCGGACCGGCCACGCTTCCTCGCAGCTCGTGCCCTGCGAGGCCTGTTCGTTTACACCCTGCCAGTATCGCCGGGCGGCCTACCGCCATGCTCCGGTCCGGACGGATGGCAGCGCCCCCCCGGTACCGCCGGCTTCCAGGGCAGCATCGGCCTCGCCCCTCGCCGGCGGCGCCAATTACTCGGTCAACCCCCGCGCGCTGCGCAAATGGGCGCAGGAGCGTGTTCGGATCGAACCGCGCGAACGAGGAACCGTTGCCGCGACTTTCCGGTTTGATGGCACGACCTGCTCCAATCTGGGCCGGCCGCTCGCGTTTGACTATGCCGTCAAGCTGAGCGGACCCGAGGAGGGCTACATCATCCTTGAATCGGACTGCCACCCGGTGGCCGGCGATGACGGTCACACTTTCATGTGTGCCTATATGAGCGATAGCGCCGGGCTCATGAAATCCCTCACGGACGAAAAACCCCTGGCCGGCCGCCCGCTCAACGACGTCCTGAGCTGGACGCGCACCGCAGCGCCGTCGGGTTGCCACTGCAGTGCCGACAGCCGCGCCCACAAGTGGGGCCTGGCCCTGGAGGCCATCCATTACGCCCTCGCCCAAGCTCCCGCCGTCGGGGCCCGTGATCCCGCGGCCATTTCCCCATGATCAAACTCTGCGACATCAATCAGGCTGCGAAGGAAAAACTGCCGCCCGCCTTCCGCGACAAGTCCAACATCGGCGTGCATTACGTCGACGCTTTCCTCGCGCCCATGAACGCCACCCTGGCCGACCCTGCCGCGACGCGCGTGTCGTGCAAGCGCAAGGGACTCCGCCTCACGCTCCGCGTCGGCGTGAAGAAAGGCGACGGTTTGATGCGCCGCCTGGCTGTCAGTGCCGACCCGGTGGTCATGCTCGAGGCGGCGCTGCAGGAAGCGGCCCAGGCCGCCGGGGTGACGCTGCAGATCACCGCCACCGAGATCCTCCTCACGCCCTGAACCCCGCGCCCCTTTCACCCGCATTTCCGCCCCAACCCCTCCACGACTATGAAACCCGCCCAATGGGAAATCTTCAAGAAGGCCGCGCGCCTCGAGAAACTCGACCAGGTCCCGATGGCCCTGATCATCGACAGCCCGTGGATCCCGGGCTACGTCGGCGTGAAGCACATGGATTTCTTCCTCGATCCCGAGGTTTGGTTCCAGTCGCACCTTAAGATCCATCAGGAGTATCCCGACATCATCTTCGTGCCCGGCTGGTGGATGGAATACGGCATGGCCGCCGAGCCGTCCGTCCTCGGTTCCAAGATCAAGTTCTGGTCGGACAACACGCCGAGCGAATACCCGATGCTCTACAACATCGAGGACCTAGAAAAGTTTCCCGAATACGAGGTGGAGAACGACGCCTTCATGGCGATGACGCTTCATCGCATCCGCATGCAGAAGCAGCGGGTCTTCGACACGGGCGAGATCATGCCGATCATCACCTCGCGCGGGCCGATGTGCACCGCCGGCTTTGCGCGCGGCACCACCGAGCTCATGATCGACCTCGTCGAGAAACCCGAGTGGACCCACAAGCTCCTCGACCTCTCCACCCGCGTGATCATCGACTGGCTCAAGGCCCAGGAGAAGGCGATCGGCCGCGACGTGGAGGGCATCTTCATCCTCGATGACATTGTCGGGTTCGTGAACGAGGAGCATTACAAGGAGTTCTGTCATCCCTACCTGAAGCGCATCTGCGACGCCTTTCCCAAGGATTGGGTGAAGATTTACCACAACGACGCCGAGGTCGAAGCCTGCCTCGACCACCTGCCCGATGTCGGCTTCAACGTCCTCAACTGGGGCAAGCAGACCGACTACGCGGACGTGAAGGCCCGCGTCGGTGACCGCATGTGTCTCATGGGTAATGTGAATCCCCTCGAGGTCGGCGTGCGCGGCACCCCGGCGGAAGTCCGCGCCGCGACGCTGGACGTGCTCGAGAAGAGCGGAGGGCAGGGGATTATCCTGTCCGTCGGCGGCGGCACCAGCCCGGGCATGCCCCGCGCCAACATCGTGGCCATGCAGGCCGCCCTCGCGGAATTCAACCAGGCCCATTTCGGCAAACGCTGAACCACGGACCCATTTCCCATGCCCGATTACGCCTTAATGAACCAGTGCCTCTACGAGGGCAAAGCCAAGGAAATCGAACAGATGACCAAGGACGCCCTCGCCGAGGGCCGGACCGCGCAGGAAATCCTGTCGGACGGCCTCATCGCCAGCATGAGTGTCGTCGGCGAGGATTTCAAATACAACATCCTCTACGTCCCCGAGGTGCTGATCGCCGCCCGCGCCATGAAAGCCGGCATGGGCGTGCTCAAGCCGCTGCTGAGCGCCAAGGGAGCCACCGATACTTCGGCGGGCCGGCTGCTCATGGGCACGGTCCGGGGCGACCTGCACGATATCGGTAAGAACCTCGTCTGCATGATGGCCGAGGGCGCCGGATTCCAGATCAAGGACATTGGCGTGGACCAGAGCGTGGAGAAATTCGCCGCCGCCGCCGTGGAGTTCAAGCCCGACATCATCGGCATGAGCGCGTTGCTCACCACCACGATGACCTACATGAAGGTGGTCATCGACGGCTTCAATGTGCCCGGCCGCGACCATATCAAGATGGCGATCGGCGGCGCGCCCATCAGCCAGATGTTTGCCGATGAAATCGGGGCCGACGGCTACGGCGCGGACGCGTCGAGTGCGGTGGATCTGTTCATGTATCTCGTCGGCAAGGGTCCGGCCCCGGGCGTGACGGCCAAGCGTGGAGTGGCCACGCCCACGGTCGCCGCCGCTCCCGTGACGCGCGACCCGAATGCCAAATCGAAATACCAGATCCTCTACTGGCGCGAGCTGCCCTCCACCATAAAGGCGTGGGACGACTACGCCGAGGTGAAGTTCGACCTGCCGGGCCGGTTCGCGGACCGGATCGACGCCGAGGCGCAGAAGCTCGGGCTCACGTCGGGTGACGACTATACGGCCCAGCTCAGGTGGGGCGACGAGCTGGAGCGCGCCGGCAGTCCCGACGACGTGGCTCAGGCCATCGCCAAGGAACTTGGGGGCGAGAAGTGATGCGGCCCCTCAACATCATCGGGGAGCTGATCAACAACTCCTACGCCCGCGCCCGCAAGGCCTTCACCGAGCGCAGCCCGCAGGACTACGCCTCCCTCGCGAAGCTCCAGGCCGACCTTGGCGTGAGATACCTCACGCTCAACCTCGACGGTACGGCGCGCATCCAGGTGCGGATGGAGGAGATGCTCGCCCTGCTGCCCGACGTGATCCACGCGATCCAGGCCGTCACCGACCGGCCCCTCAGCTTCGACAACCCGTCCGTGGAATACCACAAGATCGCACTCAAGCACTACGACCGGGACAAGAGCGGCCCGCCGATCCTCAATTCCCTCGCCGCTTCACGCACGCACCTCGACGAAATGGTCGAGCTGGTGAAACACTACGACACCAACGTGGTCGTGATGGCCTCCGAACAGTTCGTGCCCGGCGGCACCGCGCAGTGCCTGACGGCGCAGGACGCCTACGGCGCGGCCAGGCATTTCGTCGAGCTGCTCGTGACCAAAGCCGGCCGCTGCCTCGACCAGATTATCATCGATCCGGGCCTCGCTCCCGTCGGGGCCGACACCTACGGCCTCGTCAACATCGGCCTCGATGCGATGCGGATGATCAGCGCCGATCCGCACCTGAAGGGCGTCCACATGATCGTGGGGTTGTCCAATTTTGCCTGGGGCACGCCGAAAGGCGTGCGCGAACAACTGGAGAACGCCTATCTCACGCTCGGCCGGGAGGTGGGTCTGGATTTTGCCCTGGCCAATCCGGAAAAATCGCCCGGGCCATTGCCCGCCGATCATCCCATGGTTGACCGGCTGCGTCAGGCCCTGGTTCAGGGCCGGGCCGGGGAAGGGGAGACGCAGGAGACGGCCGGTTACCGTCAGGCCGAGGCGATCATGGCCATCTGCAACGACGCGGCGCCCCTACAAAATGCACCTTCCTCTCGCCACCGCTGATTATTC
>JAYTUA010000125.1:0-26042 GCA_043745015.1 Opitutaceae bacterium
GCGGGCGTCCACAAGGGACGCCCCTACAAAAGACGGACTGGCTCGAACTCACCGGCATCAACTATCGGAATCTCAAGGAGCAAACCCTCCGCCTGCCGCTCGGGCGCCTCATCATGGCGTGCGGCCCGAGCGGCGCGGGCAAATCCACCCTCTTCCGCGACATCCTTCATCCGGCCGTCACCTGTGCGATCAAGCAGCGCAAGGCGAAGCTGTCGGGCAAGGATTTCGTGAAGCTGGCAAAATTCGATTCCGACCAATCCAAAATCGAAAATCCAAAATCCAAAATGCCCTTTGCAGAGCTGCGCCACGCGCAGCACTTCAAAGGGGTGATCGAGGTGGACCAGGCCCCCATCGGCAAGACGCCGCGCTCCACGCCCGCGACCTACCTCGGCATCTTCGACCTGATCCGCCAGTTTTTTTCCACCTTACCCGAGTCCAAGATGCGCGGCTACACGGCGAGCCGCTTCTCGTTCAACACCGCCGGCGGCCGCTGCGAGACCTGCTCCGGCGCCGGCCGCATCAAGCTGGAGATGGCCTTCATGGCCGATTCCTACCTGCCCTGCGACGGGTGCAACGGCTCGCGCTACGGTCCCGAGCTGGCCGACATTACTTGGAAATCAAAAACCATTGGGCAGGTCTTGGAGCTCACCTTCGACGAAGCGGCAGTGTTCTTCGATTTCCACTCGCAGCTCTCGCAGGTGTGCCAGCTCATGGTCGATTGCGGGCTCGGCTACCTGACACTCGGCCAGAGCAGTCCGACGCTTTCCGGCGGCGAGGCGCAGCGGCTCAAGCTCGTGACCGAGCTGACCAAGGGCCTGCAGTCATACAAGGAGCGCTCCCGCGGCATTGCCATCCGCAATCTCTACCTGCTGGAGGAGCCGACCATCGGCCTGCACCTCAGCGACTGCGAGAAGCTCATCAAGGTGCTGCACAACCTCGTGGACCAGGGGCACACGGTGGTCGTCATCGAGCACCACCTCGACCTGCTCGCCGAGGCCGACTACATCGTCGAGCTCGGCCCCGGCGGCGGCCCGCACGGCGGCGAGATCCTCTACCAGGGCGCCCTGCCCGGCCTGCTCAAGGTGAAGCGCAGTCCCACGGCGCCCTATCTGCGCGAAAAGCTGAGCGGAAAGCCGTAACCCACGGCCTCGTCACCGCTGCAAAACCCCACAACCCTCAACCCGGCCCTTTTGCTCACCAGATCCATTCCTTCACGGCGTATGAGGGAAATCCCAGAAGGAGTTCTGCTGCCAGTCCACAGGGAATCCCATAGCCCCAAGCGGGAGCCCCGGATAGCGGCTGATCAGGTCGCGCAAACGCCAGTGCCATTGCGTGTCCGGCGCCACCCGCCGGAGCAGGCTGCGCAGCACTACAGCGGTGGCGTAAAGGGTGTCGCCATGGTCGAGGACCGCCTTGTGCTTGTTGGCGACGGTGAACTTGATCACGAGCCGGCGGTTCCACAGTCGGGCGTGGTGAGCGCAAAGGTTGCGCACATAGCTGAGCGTATGCAGCCAGCCGCGGAAGATGCTCTCGTCCGCCCCGAACGTCGCAGCCAGAGACTGTCGCAGCGAACGGGAGGCGAAGTTGCGATACATGCGCGACACCATATTGATGGTGAAGGTCTCGAAGACCATCCACGAGGGCGGCAGCTCGGGTTCGCCGTATTTGTCGTAATAGTGGTTGATGAACACTTCCTGGTGCGGACGTTCCGGGCCACTGCCGTCTGAGGCCAGCCGGTATTCATCCCGCAGATCATCCAGGAAGTCTGCATGGCCAAATTCCGGATGGAAATGCTCACTGCTCATGAACCAGTGCGCGCCATAGCGGAGGCACAGCTCGTTGTTGAGGGCGCTGCGAACCGCGACCTCTATCCGCTCGATGGCGTCCAGCACGAGCAAGCGCAACTCCCGGTCGAACCGATACAGGTCTACCACCTGCTCAAGAGTCGTGCCGGGACGGAAGGGCTTGCCGGGCTGGGTGCAGTCCTGGAAGACCAAGGCGTAAGCGGACAGGCGGTAGTAGCCCACGTAGCGGAGGCAGTGTTCGGCCGCGGACGGATCGGCGATGGTCAGGCCCCTTGCTTTCAGCTTCGCCAATTGTTGGGCGACGGTCAGCGGAGGTTTGGCGAACTTCATGCGCCCCCTCCAAAAACGAAGCACCCGCCGGGGTGCGCTTGCTGGTCACCTTGCGGCGGCCGGTAGAGGCGTGGCGGGTATGTTGCCGATACGGTTGCCTGTGCCACGTGGCACAGCAAGTCGAAATTCCCGTGGAGCGGGAGGGATTCGAACCTCCGACACCAATCCTTAATCGGCCAATCCAGTTTTGGATAAAGCTCGAAATCGCAATTTCTTAGGCTGGCAAAGAGAACTGGGGGCAGCAAGGCAGGCATTGGGCAAACTTTCCCCGTGGCCCCGGGCGATGCGAACACCGTGCAGCATCCCAGCCCTCCCGCCAAGGCCGAAGTGCTTGCGGCAATTTACATCACGCCAAGGCGCCAAGCAGAGATGCAATTTACCACGAAGACACGAAGGGTCGGAAAAGGTGTTGTTCCCTAGCGCATCCCAGGTCGGAATTGAACCACAGAGGCACAGAGACACAGAGTAAGCCCTGTCAGGGTTCAGAAATATTGTTCCGAACCTCTGTGCCTTCGTGTCTTTGTGGTTAACCGGTTTGGTCGCAAAAACTCTGTTCCCTCTGTTACCTCCTGTGCAAAAATCCGGCTGCCTTGCTTCGTGCTCATCATGCCTTCGTGGTGAAAAACTCCGATCAGCCGCGCCGCGCGGCTTCGATCTTGGCGTGGTCGATCTTGTCCATTCCCATCATCGCTTTGAAGGCGCGCTGGGCCACTTTGCCGCCCTTGGCCATGGCCTCGGTCAACACGCGCGGCGTGATCTGCCAGGAAATGCCCCAGCGGTCCTTGCACCAGCCGCAGTAGCTGGCCTTGCCGCCGTTCTTGACGATCGCGTTCCAATACTTGTCCGTCTCCTTCTGGCTGTCGGTGGCGACTTGGAACGAGAACGCCTCGCTGTGCTTGAACATATCCCCGCCATTGAGCCCGATACAGGGAATGCCATGACTAAGGTCTGGCGTCCCGGCTCAGCGCAATCGCATCCTCTATCATGGACCAATAATACAATGCTTCCGGGGCGAATGATCGCAAGGGTTGGTTGAGGTTGGCATTTTCTCCGGAAAGTTCGATTCGCCGGAGGTCGGCGAGCGACGGCACCCGTTGCACTATGTTATTGGGGACTTCGCCGACCATACGGTGCTTGATCAGTGTCGCGAGCAGAGCAGCCCGTGAGGCTGCGACTCTGGCGTGCCGGTCGAAGCTAAACTGCTCGGTCAGCAAATGCGTTTCTAAGCCCTTTTGACCCGAACGCAGGATTTTCTGATGCGGCGTGTGCGGGCGAGTCGGATCAGAGGGTGTCAGACACAAGACGCGGGCGGTTTCGATCGTATCATCAAGACATTGATCCAACGAAAAGTTGCCACCACGATAACGATTCTGGACCTCGAAGGTCGCGCGATAGGTGTCATCGGCGTGATCCAGATTGGTCGCCTCGGCAAACAGATGGCCGACATCGAAGAGCTGTTTCACAATCTGCAACGGATCGCGTTCGCGAGGTTGGCCGTTGCGGTCGAGAGGGTCATACAAGACTCCGATGGTCCTCGGGGCGAATGCCGCCAGTTTGTCGCCCAAGATGCAGTCCACCGTGGGCAGGAGGACCTGACTGTCGGTCTCGAGCCGGA
Organism: Opitutaceae bacterium; assembly: GCA_043745015.1. GTDB lineage: Bacteria > Verrucomicrobiota > Verrucomicrobiia > Opitutales > Opitutaceae > Lacunisphaera. The sequence goes on from JAYTUA010000125.1 coordinate 3,751, forward strand.
TGAAGGGTGCAGCAACGGCACGTCTCTCCGTCGCAGGATACCCATGCGCCCCGGCGAGGACATCCAGAAGAACATACGACTCGGCCACCTGCCCTGCCGCCGACGGAAAGTAGATCTTGAAATGCCGGGTGGGCGGGGCATCGCGGTCCTTTTTGCTCAGATGCTCATAGCGCGGGAAAGGCGGGCGCCCCACCGCCACCTGATCCAGCACCGCCTTGATGCGCTCCAGCGACTCCGGGGTGGCGATGTCCACATCGATGGAGAGGCGTCGCACGGGGTTCAGCAGCAGCACGAGGCTGGTGCCGCCCTTGAACACGAAATCCAAACCGGCGTCCGATAGCCGCCCGACGAGTTCCAGCGCGTGGATGCAACGCTCCAGAAATTGCAGATTTTCCGGTCGGATTTTCAGGGCCTCCGACTGCTGCAAAAGCCAAGGGCGCTGGAAGCAGTCGGGGTGGATCATGGTTTCTTGAAATCCGGTTTTGTCACATTTCGTCGTTTTGTGACGAAACCGGACTGACTAGGCTCAATATCTTATCCTCCATCCTTTTACGAACCGAGTGATTCAACATAACCGGCATATCCAGCCGTCCAGAGTGGATTGCGCCTGAAAACACACCGGTCAGCTCCGAGCGGTCCATGAGAGGCAACGCTTCGGCTTCATCCACCAAATCCACAAGCACCTTCTCGGGTGTCGCGTAGTGCCCATCCACCAGTCCTTCCGATAGCCCGCCGATGCGGACAACGACAGTGTTGTCCCGCACGGTGAAGGTCTTCGCGATCTCCTTCTTGGTCGGGTTGCGGTAGGCATCGTAGCCCTTTTCCTTGAGTAACTCCCAGACGGCGCCAACGCCCTCCTTCTCCACAGAGACGAAGGTCACGAACTTGCCGAGGAGGTGATGCATCCAGGGGTTGATCTGTTGCGTGGACCACACGGCGAACTTGAGCAAAGGGAACGCCTCCTCGATCAGCGCCACCACCGGGGCGATGTGCGTGCGGTCCAGCTCCAGGCGCTTCGCCAGCGTGGAATACCAACCGCGGCCGGTGTCGTGGATGAAGCCCAGTGCGGTGAACTCGTGCAGGTAGCGCTGCAAGGTTTCGGTATCCACGGCAATCTTGCGGACTTTCAGCTCCGCTCGGATGGCTTCGAGGGAAATGTAGGGGCTGCGGCGGCCGAGTTCGGCGAGGATCTGATCGCGGAGCACGGACTTGGTGTCGGCCGTGGTGCGCTCAACGCGCACCGGGGGCGCACCCTTCGACTCGCCGATGCCGTAGAGAGCCGTCACGAGCCGGTCGGCCTCGGCTTCGAGGGTCACAACATCGGCGTCGGGCTTGACGCGCTTGGCGGCGAGAATCTTGTCCACCACCGCCACAACGGGCGCCTGCTGTTCCGGCGAAACGTCGGGAATGGGAAGCTGTTTCCAGTCGTCGGGGAAGAGGTGAATATTGCTGCGCCGATTAGCCTTCAAAAAGTCGTAGGCGAAACTGGAATTCATAACAGCAGCCAGAAACTTGGCCGAGAACCGAAGGCTCTGTTTTTCTAAATCCAAGCGGTTGGGCAAATCGTCACGCTTCGGGGTTTCATCGGGATAGCGAGCCGCCTTCTTAATCGAGGCGTTCTTTACCTTACGAAGGTGATGCCACGGCACGAAGGACCACGCTGAGTGATTATGAAAAAGCTGCTCTGTATCGTAGGTCACTTTGAGCCGATCGATGCCAGCGGCTAAATCGATCGAGATGAGCTTCTCTTTGGCCGTGTATAACTCAACGAACGTTGGCCGGCTAAACAGCTCAGGTGCCCGTTTAGTGCCCCACTCCAACCAACGATTCGTCCGTGGAACCCATCTCCCAAGCATCTTCGCTTCAACGAACTTCTTTATGTGCGTATCGTCCCTATTCGGCGAAACTAGATCCTCTAGTTTGAACGCGCCCCGAGCGAGTTTCTCATCTGCGTGAACGACCATACCTTTGCTGACGTAACAAATGTCCGCCAACGCTAGAGTTGTTGCAGAGATAGCTTTCGCTACAGCATCCTCCGGGAAGAAAGTGCGATGCGTGAGGTTTTTCTGCTCGTCCGTCGGCAGTGACTTCACGTCGCCGATCATGGGCTCCTCAGGAAGCCGGTTTGTGCGCTCTTGGTGGAGGCGGCGCTCCGGCCGCCAGTGGGTGCCGTCGGCCTTTTCGATGAAGAAGATGATGTTTCGCACGCCGGCGTCGAAGAGCTTGAGGTCGCTGACGAAGTCTAGCCGAACGATGCGGGCATGCTGGAGAAACCAGTTCTGTGATTTCTGGGCATATTTGGCGTGACAGTAACCGTCGGAGACGATCTGTGCCATCACCCCGCCCGGTTTGAGCAGGCGGTAGCTCTCTTCGACGAAGGCGACGAAGAGATCCCATTTTTCCCAGAGCGTCTCGAAGCGCCCGGTGGCGAGGATGTCCTTGCGCTGTTGCACCTGCGACGGGTGGTCGGCGCGCACGTAGGGCGGATTGGCGATGACAATGTCGAACCCGCCCTGCGCAAAGACGTCCTGGAAGTAGAAATGCCAGAGGAAGAACGGACGCTCAGGAATGCTCTGTAGCTCGTGCAGCCGCAGCTTCCGTTTTTCGTTCGTGGCGATGTCCTCGGTGAGCTTCTCGATTTTGGTCTGGATGCGTCGGGCTTGGACATCGTTGGTAAGAACGGCCTTTCGTTGGGCTTCGTTCAGCACCCGGCGCAACATGCGGGAAAGCTCCGCCTCGTGTTGGTCCTTCTCGATTTCCAGTCGCTCTTGAACTTCTTCAATACGCCGGTCGATGAACTGGAGCACACGCTTGTCGATCTTGGCGTGGAGCACGTTCTTCCGCTCCTTGCCTTCCACGGAAAAGTAGTCGGTGAGCAGCTTGGAGAACTGGGTGGACTCGTCCTTGCTCGGTGAGGCACTCGCAGAGGAATCCAGCCAATCTCCCTGGCTCTCCTCCACCACGCCCATCTTGGCTTGTTTGGCGCGCTTGCCGGTGAGTTCGTCGAGGTGGATGCCCTCGAACCATTCCAGCAGGGAATTGCCCTGCATGATCTTGTAGTCGAGGTTGGGCAGCGGCGTGGGCTCGTCCTCATCCACGACGAGGGAGAGCCAGAACCGGAGGCGGGCGATATCCACGGCGCCGGAGTCGAGGTCCACACCGTGGATGCAGTTCTGGATGAGGTCCCGCTTCGCCTTGGCCCGGTCGAGGGTGAGGTCGAGCGCACCTTTGATGGCGAGGATGACTTGGAGCAGACCGATGGGGAACGCGCCGGAGCCGATGGCGGGGTCGCAGATCTTGGCGCGGTCGAGGGCCTCCTCGATCTTGCGCGCGTGCTGGCGCAGGTATTTGCCTGTGGGCTCGGTGGCTTCACCCAATTCGTAGGTATAGACCAGTTGGCGCAGCGCCCCGGCCTCCGGCGCCGCCTCCGGCAGGCCATCAGCCAGCAACTGACCGCGTAGATAGCGGTAGAGGGCGTGCTGGCACATGTAGTGAACGACCTCGCGCCGCGTGTAGTAAGCGCCCTTCTCTTTGTTCTCTTCCAGCAGGTTCTCGAAGATGCGGCCGAGCATCTCGGGGTCGATGCCCACCTCGTGGTCGTCGGGGGAATTCTCGTCGATCGTGAAGTTGTAGCGCTCGAAGAAGTCGAACAGGTCCTGGAAAAGGGCTGGGGTAAAATCCAGCTTCAGCGTCGCCGGCAGATCATCGTCGAACAAACCGCCGTTCAGATAGGGCACGCGGGCGGGCGCCACACCGTTGACTTTGAAGAGGTGGCCGTCGCGCCGGACGTTGAGCGTTTCGAAGAAGAGATGGACCAGACAGCCGCTGTAGAACTTCTCCGGCTGGGGGAACTGTTTGAAGAGATTCGGAAAGAACCGGGGATCGCCGCCGGTCCAGTCGGTGCGGCCGGGGGGCGCACCAAGCCAGCCCTTCTTCTGGAGGAAATGCAGGAAGACGAGGCGGCCGAGCAGCTTCTTGACGAAGTCGCGGAGCGGTTTCATCTCGCCGCCGAAGGCTCGCTGCCGGACGGTGTCGGGCAGCCCTTGCAGGTGCAGGCAGAAGGCTTGATAGCGCTCTTTGTAGTCGGTAAAGAACTCGTCGGAGAGTTTCTCCACGGAGAATGCGCTGATCAGGTCTGCGAGGGCGGCAGAACCGCGCCGGTCGGACAGAGTTCGGAGACGCTGGGCGGCAGTCGTGCAGGACTCCGTTGGCCCGAGCACGTAGGTGAAACGTTTCCGGTGGGTTTCCGTTTTCGAGAGCGAACCGTCCGCCTCGATGCGGGCCTGGCGGAAGATGAAACTGAAACGGTAGTCCTTCGCGTCGGGGTGATGGAAAAAGGCCAGCGCGCCCTGCACCGTGGCGTCATCTATGAGTTTGCGGGCCAGCTCGCGCAGTCCCACCCGGTTGCGCGCGATCTGCGTGTTGGCGTCCTTCAGCTCGATGTCGAAGACGCCCAACCGCTTGCCGTCCGCAAGGGTGACGGTGCCAAGCTGCCGGGTCGTGCGGACGAGATTGCCCGTTGCGGGGATCGCTAGTGGGCGTTCCAAGACGCTGACCCCGGCGAATAACCGGCTCAACAGACCGGCTTCCCCGATCCAGACGGCAGGATCATAGGCCTCGCGCAGCGCGGATTTGAAATCGAAGGGCTGGGCAGACATCAGGTGAAGGACTCGGAAATGATGATTTCGGGCAAGCGCGGGCCGGCGGCACCGCTGGCCACAGGGGTCGCTGGCGGCACCGGTGCGGGCGCCTCCTCGGCTGTAAGCGGATACTTGCTCAGAATAGCGACTACGCGCTCCAGCAGGACGGAGGGCGCCACCGCGGTGGTCTTCACGGCTTTCTGCACCTTGTTCAGATCGCGGTGCAGTTGCTGGAATTTGCCGACGCGAACAGCCTGTTGGGCGGCGGCGAGCAAGGCGCGCTCCTTGGCCGAGGACACCGGCATATCGTGCAGTGCGGCGAGGAGCATGAGCGCCTTTTTCTCGTTGGGACCGATCTTGGGGTCCACCTTCTGCTCGCGGGCTAGGTCCTCCTGCAGCATCTCGTGAAACAGCCCGATGGCGGTCTGGACCTGCGCATGGTGCAGCTCGTGGAGGGGAATCGGGCGCTCCGTCGGATCGGCGCGGAACCGTCGCGCGGCCTCGACAAAAGTCAGTTCCTCGTGGGCTTGTTCGGGGCGGATGTTGATAAAGGCATCACGCCGGTGGCTGCGGATGAACGCCAGGGTGGAACGGGCCTGGGCCGGGTCGGTCCGGCCGGCGCGGGCGCGCTGGGGCAGATTCTTGATCTGCTTGAAGCGGTCCTCGTGGGCGGCCTTGAACGCGCGCAGTTCCATGAGCAGAGCGAGGCGCTCGTCCACCTCCTCCTGCACCGTCTTTTCAAAGAGGCCGAAGGTTTCGGGGTCTTCCTCTTCCGAGTAGATCTGGCTGTCCTCGCCCATGGCGACGTGGAAGGCGTGCAGCTTCATCTTGGCCTTCTTCTCCAGCTCGATGTCGCCCTCGACCTGGGAGGTGGGAAAGAAATTGAAGACGTGGATCTCGGTGTGCGGAGAGCCGATGCGGTTGACGCGCCCGATGCGCTGCATGAGGCGGGTGGAGTTCCACGGCGTGTCGTAGTTCACCACGATGTTGGCCCGGTGCAGGTTGATGCCCTCCGCGAGCACTTCGGTGGAGACGATGATGTCGTAGTCGTGGGCCCGGTCCTTCTCCGCGACGCGGGCGTCGAAGTTGGCCTTCACCACCGACAGGGCCTCGGCGCGATTGGCGCTCGTGACCGTGAGCGTGCGATCGAAGCCAGCATTGGTGAGCGCCCGGGTCAGATATTCGGTCGTGTCGGCCGCCTCGGAGAAGACGATGAGCTTTTTTGCCGGGTTGAGTTCCTTGCGGAAGAGCCGCTTTTTCAGCCGGGAAATGAATTCGTCGAGCTTGGGGTCGCCCTCGACGTCGGCCCAGTCCTTGACGAGCCGGTCGAGAATGGCGGCATCGTGTTTCAGGCCCGCAAGCAGCGATTTTTCGAAGTCGTCGGGCGCACAAATCTGGATCGTGGGGTCGGTCTCGGCTGCCTCGGCTACGAGGAGGATGAGTTCCTCCTCGCGGTTGGCGGCGAGGAGATCGTTCACGGGCAGGTTGGGCGCGATGTAAATTTTGCCGCGCTCAAACATGCCGACCATCTGTCGGGTGGCGCTGGCGAAGCGCTCCAGGGATTTTTTGAAGGCGAAGAAGCTGCTGTCGAGGCGCTTGACCAACATCGTCTTCATGATGAAGGCGAGCTGGGCGGAAATGCGGTCAGCCTGCTGATAAACCGCCTTCTTCTCCGGCTTGAGGTAGGCGATGGCGCGATAGCGGTTGTAAGTGAGTCCCTTGGCCGGATCGGTGAGCAGGCGGATGGTGCGGTCGTAGAGTTCGTCGAGTTCCGGCGGAAGCTGATAGAGGATTTTTTCCGGGGTCTTGACCGTGGGGAAGGTGATGCCCTGGGCGATGAGGTCCTCTTTGTAGGCAGGATGTGCCAACAGATCCTGGCGGGTGCGCCGGACGGTCAGTGGCTGGATGACATGCGTGCGGATGCTGTCGTAGATGGCGCGGACACCCGCCCGCACGGCGGCGTTGTCGGGATCGCGTTTGAGGCGGTCGAATTCCTTGATGAGGGGGGCGAAGAAGCGCTGGAGATTGGCGGTCTTCTCAAGGGTCGAGTCTTTGCTGTCTTGGAACAGATAGACGAGGTTCGCGATGTCGCTGGGGCGGTTGTTGAGCGGCGTGGCGGAAACGAGGATGACCTTCTTGGGATAAGCGCGCCCGAGTTCGTCACGGCGCCGGGTCGAGGATTTGCATATGCGTTGGAGTTCCTGATACATCTCGGCGGTGTCGGTGCGGAACTTATGGGCCTCGTCCACCACGATGAGGTCGTAATCCTCCGGGTGGCGGATCTTGTGGAGGCTGCCGTTGGTGATGATGCGGGTGTTCTTGAGGTCAATCTGGCGGATCGTATCCTCCCAGTTTTCCACCAAGGCGGGCGGCACCACGAACAGCGTCGAAGAGTGGTGATTGGTAACGTAGCCGTTGGTGTAATAGAAGCGCTTGGCGATGAGCGTGGCGACTAGGGTCTTCCCGAGGCCAACGACGTCGGACAGGAAAAAGCCGCCATGCCGCTGGAGCTTGGCATAGCCGTCGCTGACGGCGTCGGCCTGATAGGAGAGTTTCTTGAAGCCGGAAGGCAGGTCCTCAAGCACGCTCGGGTCGTAGTGGATCGCCGGCCCGAAGTATTCCGCGAGGAACTTGATGAAGAGATCGTGCGGTGTGAAAGTGTCGTTCAGGAAAGTCTGTTGCTTGACCTGCTGGACATGCTCCGGACCGACCGGGACGCCCTCGTCCCAAAGTCGCTCGAAGGTGGTGGTGGCGAAATCGATGTCATGATCCTCACGCAGCTCCACATTGAACTCGAAATTTCGCTCCAGGCCGGCGTCCGTGAGATTGGAAGAACCGGTGATGACCGCGCCGTAGCCGTGGGTGTGTTTGGTCTCCTCGCGGAAGATATAGACCTTGGCGTGGATGGTCTGCGATGGGTGGATGCGTATCTCGACCTTGCTGGTGGCGATATCGTCGATCAGCCCCGCCATGCCGCCTTCGACGTCGCGGTCATAGGAGGACTTTTGTATGTCCCCAGTCAGGGCGGTGAGAAATTGCTCCCGCGAAGTGCTGGGATTGGCGCCAAACTTCAGGCCTTTGTCCCAAGCTTCCTGGACCAACCGATCTATGTTGATGCCAACAAGGATGCGGATCTTTCCGGAGCGCTGAACGAAAGGACGGATGCGAAAGTAACCTGAGGCCCGGAAATACCCGACCAGCACATCGAGAAAATGAATCTTCTTATGCGCGAAAATGCCCTCGATCTTCTCGATCAGGGTGCGACCTTCTTCATTCGTGAAGAACTTGGTGGACATCAGGGGATACGGCGGCGGCCAAACTGCCGGTGGGCCCATTGATTGCCAAGCGGTTTAGCACGCGGAAGCTAGAAGGCTGACGCAGCTCTAAGCAATAAGCTTTAAGCCCGTTCGACAGGCTTCAGCCTTCGCCAAGGCTACGGCCGACAGGCAGGGCAGGCTGATCAGCGCTCCGTTTGGCTAGCTCAGGGCCAGAGGCAGGCTTGGCTCAATGGAAAGATCCAGATTGGCGGGGGTGAGGCCGCCCGGCTCGCGCTCGGCCCACGCCGCGAAGGCCTGCTCGATGGCGGGGCGAAGGTCGGAGGCGCTCACGGACGGCGGGACTCCAGTTGGTGGCGGGTTTTCTCCAGCTCGGCGGCGAGGAGTTTTTCCTTGGGCAGGGCGAGCTGGTATTCCCGGGCCAGCACCTTGCTGGGCAGGCCGTCGAGGGCGTATTTCGCCAGCGCGGTGTCGGCACTGGTGCAGAGGATCAGGCCGACGGGCGGATTCTCGCCGGGCTGGGTCCAGTGCTCGCGGGCGTAGTTCAGATACAGGTGCATCTGGCCGGCATCGGCGTGGGTGAACTTGCCGAGCTTCAAATCAATGACCACGAGGCTGCGGAGCCGGCGGTGGAAAAAGAGCAGGTCCACCCGATACCACTCGTCGCCGATCCGCAGGCGGCGCTGCCGGCCGACGAAGGCGAAGTCGCCCCCGAGCTCGAGCAGGAATTTCTCGAGGTGCCGGACGAGGGCCTCTTCCAGGTCGGACTCGGAGTATTCGTCCTTCAGGTTGAGAAACTCCAGCACGAGGGGATCACGGACGGACTCGTCGGCGGTCACGGCATCACCCGGTTGCGGGCGTCCGCCCTTCTTCAGGACGGTGGCCTTGTTTTTGGAGAGCGCGGCGCGCTCGTAGAACAGCGCGGCCATCTGCCGGTCGAGCTGGCGGACGGACCACCCGCCGCGCAGGGCCTCGGCGTGATAGAAGGCAAAGGCCTCGGGCGAACGGCTGCGGCGGATGAGCAGGACGTAGTGCGACCAGGGAAGCGGGAAGGCGCGGGCGAGATCGGTGAGGGTGAAGGGCGGATGGGTGGATTTTCCAGACACCGGCTGGAAAATGCCCACCAGCGTCGGGCCAATTGCGGTCGGGGATTTGGCGGACACCGTCTGCCGTTTCTCCGTGCCGCCTATTTCGAGCGACAGCGTCGCATGTTTTTCACCAGCAGACGATTTGCCCGACGGTGTCGGGCAAATCTGCGAGCCGGTCAATTTGGCAGACAGTGTCTGCCAAATCTGTGCCGTGGGCAAAACGAGATACAGCGATCGCATGTCCTGCAGGCTGCGCCGAGAGAATCCGCGGCCGAATTTTGCGCTCAGATCAACCGAAAGCTTCTCCAACAGCGCCTCCCCATATTCCGCCCGCTGCTTGCCGCCCTGCTCGAACTCGACGATGCGCCGGCCGGTCTCCCAATACGTCGCGGTCATGAGCGCGTTGACGGCGCGGGCGCTGGAGTGCCGGGCCTGCTCCAGCAGTCCACCCAAGTCGCGGAGAAGGTGATCGTAGGCGGTGGATTTGCGCGGGGCCATGGTCAGGCAGAGGTTTCAGGTGCGAGCAGGACCAGCCAGGTGACCAGCTCGAAGGCGGAGTCGAGCTGGGGTTGCTCGGACTCGGTGGGCAGGACGAACTGCCGGCTGCCCTGCAGGCCGTCGGCGAGGCTTTGCTGGAAGGTGGCGGTGATGGAGGCGGTGACCAGATCGAGGTCCGCACCGGCCTTAAGATGCTGCCGTAAAAAGTCCCCAACGCTCCCGCGTGAATGATTGTCTCGAATTCCTGACTTCGGATCGGAGGTGGGCATGCAGCAACGGCCAAACTGCCGGCGGGCCCGTTGATTGCCAAGCGGTTTAGCACGCGGAGGCTAGAAGGCTGAGCGCGCCTAGCGCCAGATTTAACTCTTAGCTGCTAGGTTTTAACTCCTTCGCGGCTTTGCGCCTTTGCGTGAGGATACGTTTCAAGCAGTCGGGGCATAAAGCCCCTCCCACCTTCGACCCTCCAGCCTACCCTTGCGCTAGCGGCATACTCGGCTCGATCGTCAGGTCGAAGTTGGCGGGGGTGAGGCCGCCCGGCTCGCGCTCGGCCCAGGCGGCGAAGGCGATCATCCCGGCGTTGTCGCCGGTGTGCTGGGGCTGGGCGCGGAGAAAGGGCAGGTTCTGGCTCAAGGCGACTTTCTCCAGCAGGGACTGGAGCGTGCGGTTGTTCGCCACGCCGCCGGAGAGGCCGAGGCTCCGGAAACCCGGAGCCTCGGCAGAAACCTGAGACCTGAGACCTGAAACCTGAGGATTAAACCCACGATCCAAGGCCAACCGGCTCTTCCTGACGAGCGCCTCGAACACAGCGGCCTGATAGCTGGCGCAGAGGTCGGCCTTCCGGCGCTCGATCTCGGCCGGGGGCATCTTCTCGAGCTGATAGCGGAGGCTGGTCTTCAAGCCGGAGAAACTGAACTCAAGCGTGGAGCGCTGCGCGACCGCCTTGGGAAAGGCAAAGGCGGACGCACTGCCGGCCGCGGCCAGTTTCTCCACCTGCGGACCGCCGGGGTAGCCGAGCCCGAGCAGCTTGGCCCCTTTGTCGAGCGCCTCGCCCGCGGCGTCGTCCATGGTCGAAGCCAGCAGCGTAATCCGCCGTGACTCATCAATCGTGAACAACGCGGTGTTGCCACCCGAGACGAGCAGCCCGAGATGCGGGAGCAGCTTCGAGAACTCTCCGTCGAAGGCCGCCGGATTAGCCGCGTGCAGGGCGATGAACGGGGAAAAAGCATGGGCGCGAAGATGGTTCACGCCCACAACGGACACGCGCCAGGCCAGCCCGAGGCTCTTGGCTGCGGCCAGGCCCATCGCGAGGCAGGCCGCGAGGCCCGGGCCGTTGGTCACGGCGATCTTGGTCACCTGGTCCGGCCGCACGGTCGCCAGCGCCCGCTGCAGGAGCGGGCCGAAGTGGGCGAGGTGTTCCCGGCTGGCGAGGTCGGGCACCACGCCACCGTAGGCTTCGTGCAGGGCGATCTGGCTGTGCACCCACTCACCAGTGAGGCCGGCCTCGGGATTGAAGACAGCCACCGCGGTCTCATCGCAGGAACTTTCGAGAGCCAGGATCATGGGGCTGTTTCCGCTGTGGGCGGGGTGCCCTCACCCCGCGAGTTATCACAGTCGAGGCCGATGCCATGCGGGGTGAGGGCACCCCGCCCACAAAGTAAATATGCCGCGCATGAATTCATTTGGCCTGCCCCGCCAGCACGCCGGTCAGCACCTCCTCGGCGGCGGCGAGTTGGACGTCGGGGATGGGTTTGAAATCATCCTCGGCGGCACCGCCGGGACCGGCGCGCGACTGTTGCACCCGGATATTCGCCTCATCGTCCGCGCTGATCTCCAGTTCGACGTGCGGCATGATGCCTTTCTCATGGATCGTGACCCCGCCCGGCGTGTAGTAGCGCGCGGTGGTGAGTTTCAGCCCCTCGCCGTTCTGCAGTTCGATCACGCTCTGGACGGAGCCCTTGCCAAAGGTCTTTTCGCCGACGATGACCGCGCGCTTGGTGTCGCGCATCGCGCCCGCCACGATCTCGGCCGCGCTGGCCGTGCCGCCGTTGACGAGCAGCGCCACCGGGTAGGTGCGGCGGGCATGGCCACCCTTCGCGTAATGGTTGTCGCGGGATTCCGGGGTGCGGCCCTGCGTGTAGACGATGAGCTCGTCCTTGTCGAAAAACTCGTTGCACACGTCGATGGCGGCGTCGAGCAGGCCGCCGGGATTATTGCGCAGATCAATGACGAGGGCGCGCAGGCCCTCCTTTTCCAGCCCGGCCAGCGCAGTCTTGAACTCTTCCCCGGTGCGCTCGCTGAACTGGGTGATCTGCAGGTAGCCGATGCCGCCCGGCCGCAGGCTGGCGAGGCGGACACTGTCGAGGCGGATGTGCTCCCGGTGCAGCGGGTAGTCGATGGTCTTGTTCTGCCCGGGCCGGAAGACCGTGAGGGTGACGAGCGAGCCCGGCTCGCCCCGCACGAGCTTGATGGTGCTGTCGAGGGTCGGGCTGGCCAGCGGCTGGCCGTCGATCTTCATGAGCCGGTCATTGCGGCGCACGCCGGCGCGCTCGGCCGGGGTGCCCGGGATGGGCGCGATGATGACAATCTGGTTGTCCCGCTGCTCGACCTGGATGCCGACGCCGGTGAAGGCGTTGGTCAGCTCCTCCTCGGTCTCGCGAAACTCGTCGGCGCGCATGAACGAGGAATGCGGGTCGAGTTGCGCCACCATGCCGTCGAGGGCGGAGCGGGTGAGGTCGGCGTAGCCCGCCGGAGCGTCGCCCACGTAGTTTTCCTTCACCAGCTGGAGGACCTCCTTGAAGTAGCGGGCTTGCCGGTCGCGCTCGCGGTCGGGCCACCAGCTCGGGGCCCCGGCGTGCCGGCCGGCGACCTGCGCCAGCCCGAAACCGGCGAGGATGGCGACCGCGATCAGGAAGATGCGTTTGAGCATGGCTTTCACTGGGCACAAATGCTTGGCTTGGCAAATGGCTTCCTCGTCAGACTTTTTTGAAATCATCGCTGCAGAGCCGAATGCGACCACCGGGGTCCCGTTCGCGCGCTATATGGAGCTGGCGATGTATCACCCGACGGCGGGCTACTATACGCGGGACTTCAAGCGCGTGGGCCGGGACAACCGGGCCGATTTTTTCACGGCCACGTCGTTCAACCCGGTCTTCGGCGAGCTGGTGGCGGCCGCGGCGGCCAAGCTGCTGGCACCGGCCCGGCCGCAGGATTTTGTCTTCGTCGAGATCGGGGCCGAGCCCGGCGGCGGGATTCTGCGCGACCTGCCCCACCCGTTTGCGTCCTACCAGACCATCTCGCTCGGCCAGCCGTTCACGCTGCCGGAGAACGCCGTGGTGTTTTCCAACGAGCTGTTCGACGCGCAGCCCTTTCATCGGGTCGTCTGGCAGGAAGGCCGCTGGCAGGAACTGGGCGTGGCCCTGCACGGCCGGCATCTCCGCCATGTCGTGCTGCCCGCCTTCTCGGCCGAGCTCGCGGCCCACGCCGACCGTCTGCCGAAGACGGCGGAGGAGAATTACCACATCGATCTGCCGTTTCGGACCGTGCCCATGCTGGAGCGGATTGTCGGCCAGAAGTGGCAAGGCCTGTTCCTCGCCTTCGACTACGGCAAATTCTGGCAGGAACTGGCGGAGAACATCCCTTCGGGCACCGCGCGGACCTATCACCGCCAGAAGATGGGCAACGACCTGCTGGCCCGCCCCGGCAAGCAGGACCTGACCTGTCACATCTGCTGGGACTGGCTGGAGGACGGGCTGGGCCGGGCCGGGTTCGGGGAGTCGCGGGTGGACTCGCAAGAGAACTTTTTCATGAGTTATGCGGCGGAAACCCTGGCGGCCATCACCAAGGCGGAAGCGAGCAGTTTCAGCCTGCGCAAGCGGATGCTGATCCAGCTCCTGCACCCGGCCAACATGGGGCAGAAGTTTCAGGCTCTCCACGCTTTACGAAAATAGACGATCCCGGCGGGTGAAATCCAAATTTCCCTTGCTAAGCGAAAGTCCCGTCCTTTACTCCTGACCCTTTAACTCAAGAAACACCATGGCACGAATTTGCGCAATCACCGGCAGACGCCCCACCAAGGGCAAGATCATCAACCGCAAGGGCCAGTCCAAGAAGAGCGGTGGCATTGGCACGCACATCACCAGCCTGACCACCCGCCTGTTCCGCCCGAACCTGCAGTGGATCAAGGTCAAGCTGCCCAATGGCGGCTCGAAACGCATGTGGGTCTCGGTCAAGGCCATCAAGGCCGGCCTCGTCCAGAAGGCCTGAGTCTCGCTCCCCTTCCTCCCTCTCAACCCGCAGCCACCCGCTGCGGGTTTTTTTCTGTCCGCCTTTCCGTTTATTGGCCGAGGCAATCCGCGCCCATTATTTGCAAGGGATGCGCAGCAATCACGGTGGCGCGAAATCCGCCGGGGAGTATTCTTCCCAGTGAGGGAGCCCGCTGTCACGGGTGCCCCACTGGCTGTTAGCCTGCCCATCCAACCCCGGACCCCGCCCAACCATGACGACTCATCCCTATCTCCATCAAGGACTGTCCATTTTGGCCGCCCACCTCAAGCCCTCGGCCCATCCGCTGGCCACCGACGTTGTACCCCGCCCCTTCCTCACCCTCTCGCGTGAAACTTGCGCCGGGGCGACCACCCTCGGCCAGAATCTCCTGCCCCTGCTCGACGAGTACCTCGGCGAAGAAGGCCGCAGCTGGATGTTTCTCGACAAGGACCTCATCAATCGCGCCCTGAGCTTGCACCACCTGCCGGAGTATCTGGCGGATTACCTGCCGGAAGACCGCCTCTCCGAGATCAAGGGCCTCATCGGCGAGCTGGTCGGGCTGCATCCGCCACTCTCGGAACTGGAGCACCAGGTGTCCGAAGCCATCCTCAAGCTGGCCCGGCTCGGTTGCGTGATATTGTCCGGCCGGGCCGCGCACCTGATCACGCGTGACCTGCCTTGCGGATTCCATGTGCGCCTCGTCGCCCCGCTCGAATCGCGCATCCGGCGCGCGCAGGAAATGCGGTCGTGCGGCCGGGCCGAGGCCGTGGCCTTCATCCGGGAAAGTGACCGCGCCCGGCAGCGCTACGTGCAGACGAATTTCGCCACCGACATCAACGATCCGCACACCTACGACCTCGTGATCAACACCGACCGGATTTCCGCCCTCAGCGCCTCCCGGCTGGTCTTGCGCACCCTGCAGGAGCGCGTGGCTGCGCTGGTCCCGGCAGGCTGAAGCAACTCCGGCCACACGCTCCACGGGAAGTTAAGCCATCAGTCCGCCACCGGCCGCCCCTTCAGGCGCTGGAGGATGGCCTGGATCTCCGCGCGACCCTCGATCTGCATCACCCATAAGAGCGCCCCGTAGACCGCGACGGCCAGCGGGATGAGTCCGGCAATGACGGCGATATCGTGGACCTTCGTGGTCAGGGCGAGACTGGCGGCCACCCTGAGCCCGCCCCACACCACCCCGCCCATGAGGGCGCTGGCCGCCACAATCTTGCCCAGGTTGGGCAGCAGCGGGGCAAAGCCCAGGCCGGGCAGCTTGCGCGCCAGCCGGACCTGCAGGAACCAAGCCTGCACCAGCACCGCCAGCGTGCTGGCCAGGGCCAGGCCCACGGTGGAAAACCATTGGATCAACAGGAGACTGAGCCCGAGATTGACCGCGAAGCTCACCGCGGCGGCGCGCACCGGGGTCGCGGTATCCTTCAACGCGTAGAAGCCGCGCAGGGCCACCGTGACGAAGGAGAGGAACGGCAGGCCCAGCGCATAGACGGCGAGCACCGGCGTCATCAGCGTCGTGTCCGCGGCGTGAAATTGCCCGCGCTGGAACAGCACGCGCACGATCGGTTCGCTGAGCAGCCCAAGCCCGACCGCCGCCGGCACATTGAGGACGAGCACGAGCCGGAGCCCCTTGTGATAGTCTTCGCCCAGTTTGGCCCAGTCCGCCTTGGCCGCATGGCGGGCGATGAGCGGGAAAATCACCGTGGCGATGGCCGCGGTGAACACGCCGATGGGCAGTTCCATGACCCGGGTCGCCCAGTTCAGGACCGCGACCGCCTGGTCGTTCAGGGACAACCCGATCAGGCGGGAGACCGAGATGTTGATCAGGTAGATGGCCGAGCCGATGACGGTGGGCGCCATCAGGCGGACGATTTCCCGCACCCGGTCATCGGCCCGCAGGTCGAAACCCGGCCGCCAGCCCTCGCGCCACAGCACGCTGGCGGGCACCGCCATCTGCAGGAAGCCGCCGACGAGCACGCCGGCGCAGAGGAGATTCATCCGCGCGGTGGCGCCCCACGCCCACCAGCTGCCCAGCGAAAGCGCGGCGATCATGGCCAGGTTCAGCCACACCGGTGACAGCGCCGGCTCCGTGAATCGGCCCAGCACTTGGCACGCCGCGCTGAACGCCGCCGCGAGACAGACAAAAACCATGTAGGGAAACAGGATCACCGCCAGATCGGCACCCAACAGGAGTCGCTGCGCCGTCTCCGTCTTCATCCCCAGGTTGCCGGTCAGCTGCAGCAGCGGCCCGGCGTTGGCCATGACCAGCATGGCGAGCACGACGATGACGGTCGTGACGACCAGCAGCCAGCTCGACACCTTGGTCACCAGCGAGAATGCGCCGTCCCGCTGGTTGTGTTCCAGTTCGTGGCTCATGGTCGGCACGAACGCCGCCGTGAGCGCGCCCTCGCCCAGCAGCCGCCGGAAGAGATTCGGCAGGGTGTAGGCGGAAAAAAAAGCCGAGCTCAGGGCGCCGGTGCCGAAAACCGCCGCCGTCAGGATCTCGCGGACAAGGCCCAACACACGCGAAACCACGGTGGCCGTGGCAACCGTGCTGATGTTTTTCAGGTTCCGTGACACTGGCGCGACGGGGACGGGCGCCGGACAATCACTTGGCCGTGAGCTTGAGGGTGTTGCCCTCGAGTGCCACTTCGGTGAGTTTGGCCCAAGCCGAGTTGATCTCATCCGAGGCCGGCTTCTTGTCGATCAGGGTGGTCACCAGCGGGCCGACTGCGGCCGGCAGCAGGTGCAGCGGGCAGGATCCGAGATAAAACGTCCGCGCGGTGTAGGTAAATTTATCCCCGGATTTCACCAGGTCACCCGTGGTCAGGATCGTGACCTCCTTGGTGAGACCGTACCAATTGAGGATGCATTTGAGCCCGATCTGCAGCTTGCCACCGCTGATCTTGAAGTTCGGGGTGCCGGGATTGAAAATGCCATTCAAGGGCACCGCGGACTTGGGCTCCTCGGGCTTTGCTCCCGGCTTGGGGGCGGGGGCCCTGGGCGGAGGCGCGCCGGCGAAGGCCGACGCGGCCCACGCATTCAGCTCTTCCTCGCCGAGAACGATGTTGGTGCCGGCGATGAACTGTTTCTGCTTGGCTCCCCAAGTGCGGCTCTTGGCGTTGGATTCGCCGCCCGGTATGTAATAAACGGTGCCCCGCAGCGGCTCCTTCGGCATCTCCTTCACCAGCGAGACGGGCTTGAAAATAAGAAAGACGCAGGCGGCGAGCACCCCGGCGAGCAAGCCGAGCACGGCCCCCAGCGCCACTTCGGTAAGACTCGGGCCGTAGAGGGCCTTTTCCATTTTCTTGTCAGCCATGGTGGGGATTATTTCGCTGCGGCGGGGGCCGCGGGCATTTTTTCGGGGGATGGGGCGGGAGCGGGCTTTTCGCCGGACTTCTTCTTGTAGTCCGTGATATAGAAGCCCGTGCCCTTGAAAATCAATCCCGCTCCACCACCGACTTTGCGCTTCAGACTGGATTTACGGCAGGCCGGGCACTTGGTCAGGGAGGCATCCTTCATCGAGTGGAAGGCTTCCATCTCATGGCCGCACTTGGCGCAGACGTATTCGTAGGTGGGCATCGGATATTACCCCATGACTGAAAGGGCCGCGGACCGCAAGGCGAGTCTGTTCTCACCCAACTCCCGCTTAACAATCCATTTGCCAACAGGCGCCGGCGGGGGGAAGTTGCGCCCCACCCGTGGAATTCGCCGCCCAGTTCCAAGCCTACCGCGACCGGGTCGAGCAGGGTCTCGACCGGCTGGTCCCGCCCGCCGCCACGCGGCCGGCCCGGCTGCACGAGGCTATGCGCTATGCCCTGCTCGGTGGCGGCAAACGCCTGCGGCCCGCCCTCACCCTCGCCGCCGCCGATCTCTTCGGTGGCGCGACCGACGCCCTGCCCGTCGCCGTCGCCCTGGAGTGCCTCCACACCTACTCGCTCATCCACGACGACCTGCCGTGCATGGACAACGACGATCTCCGCCGGGGCCGGCCGACCACGCACAAGCAGTTCGATGAAGCCACCGCCCTCCTGGCCGGCGACGCGCTGCTCACCCTCGCCTTCCAACTCATCGGCCGGCACTACGCCACCCAGCCCGCTCTCGCCGCCGCGCTCACGCGCGAGATCGCCGACGCCGCCGGCAGTGAACGGCTCATCGGCGGCCAGATGGAAGACCTGCTCGCCGAGAGGAAACCCGACGCCACCGCCGGCGACCTCGAGTTCATCCACCTGCACAAGACCGCGGCCATGATCACCGCCTCGCTCACCGCGGGCGGACTCTGTGGCGGCGCCAGCCAAGCCCAGCTCGACTCCCTGCACACCACGGGCCGGCACCTCGGCCTCGCCTTCCAGATCATCGACGACATCCTCGACGCCACCGCCGACACCGCCACGCTCGGCAAGACCGCCGGCAAGGACGCCAAGGCTGGCAAAACCACCTACGTAAAACTGCATGGCCTCGAGGCCTCGCGGAAATTAGCCCGGGAACACACCGCGACCGCCCTCGCCTCCTTGTCCTCGCTGCCCGGCGACAAAGCCTTCCTGTCCGCACTGATCGAGTCGTTGGCCGGACGCATCAGCTGAAACTCAAGGCGACCGTGGAACTGCTAGGTAGCGGGTCAACTTGTCTTCTACCACCGGTTCGCACTTTGTAGGTCGGGGTTTATCCCCGACAGATTGCTTTGGGTGTCGGGCATAAAGCCCGACCTACATCAAACTGACCCACTGCCAACTGCTGGATCAGCGTGAGCCGGACCCGGGTCACCTGCCCGTCGGGACCACCGCTAGTCCTTCCAGCAATTCCGTGATGTCGCCTTCCACCCCGCGGTAATCCCGCTCATTGGCCCAGCCGCGCAACTGCGCCGCGCCCTCCGGACCGGTGTAGAAATAGCCGTGATTCACATAGGTCACGTTCTCCACCCGGGCGGTAAATTCCAGCTCCACCACCTCCACCGTGCCCCGCAGCTTCCGGCCGCGCTTTTTCACGTTCACCGATTCCGCCCCCTCGAGGGCCGTGGTAAGCACTGCCTTCTCGATATTGCCACCCGCCACGGGATGTTCCTCGGTGATGAACTGGGCCTCGGCCTGCTGGTCGAGCCGGAGCAGGTTGAAGACTCCCGTTTCCTGGTCCGCGGGATCGCGATACCAGCGGGTCGCATCGTAACGCAGCCGGAAGCGTCCGGCCGAGAGTTCCCGCCACCGGGCGTCCACCGCGATCTCCCAGGCATTCATGAATTCGGGCCGCACCCGTACGCTGCCGAGAAATTGCGCCGCCCGTGCCGCCCCGGGCGCGCCCACCTCCGGCCACTCCGCGCTGGCCATGTAGAGCACGGCGCCGATGACCACAAATCTCACCTCGCGGATGCTCTTCTCCCGTTTTTGGGCGATGAGCAGTTTCTGCCCCTCGTAAGGCCCGAGGGGAAACGGCGCGACGCCCTTGGACAGGCCGGGGCGCGAGCGGAGCAGGTCCGTAAACGATTTGTTGTAGAGCCCGGTCTCCGCGCCCGGCAGCAGGGCCAGGGGATATTCAAACCGGGCGAGCAGATAGTGCTCCCCGCCCTGCTCCCAGAAAAAGCGCTGCACCTTCACGTCCCCCTGCGGCGAGGGCGTCAAGATGCCGTCAGTCTTGGGCTGGTCGGGAAAGCCCGCCTCAATCGCCCAGTGGGGCTCGGTCAGGATATACTCCGCCCCGGACCTGCTGCCGGTGACCAGCAGCAGCAGGAAAATACCGGCGAATTTCCTAGCTGGCTGCATCCGCCGCCTTGACGAGGTCGATGAACGACCGGGCCTCCAGGGAGGCGCCGCCGATCAGCCCGCCGTCAATGTCCTTCTGCGTCAGCAGCTCGGCCGCGTTGGCCGGCTTCATGGAGCCGCCGTAAAGGATGCGGACTTTCTGCGCGAGCGGCGCCCCGTAGAGCTTGGTCAGCAGGTCGCGGATGAAAGCGTGGACTTCCTGCGCCTGGGCGGTGGTGGCCACCTTGCCGGTGCCGATGGCCCACACGGGCTCGTAGGCGATGATGACACTGGTAATCTGCTCGTTCGACACGCCGGCCAGGCCGCCCTCGACGTGCCGCTGCACCACGGCGAGCGTCGAGCCGGCCTCGCGCTCGGCGAGGGTCTCGCCGACGCAAAGAATGGGCTTCAACTGGTTGGCCAGGGCGGCGAGCGTCTTCTTGTTGATGAAGGCATCGGTCTCGGCGAAATACGTGCGGCGCTCGCTGTGGCCGAGGATGACATGGGTAACGAAGAGCGCGCGGAGCATCTCCGCGGAAATCTCGCCGGTGTAGGCGCCGGCCTTTCCCGGGTGCATGTTCTGGGCGCCGAGCTTGATGCTCTGGCCCTCCAGCGCATGACCCACGCTTTCCAGCGCGGTGAAGGGCGGACACAGCACAATGTCCACGGTGGCCTCGCGGCCGACCTCGGCCACGATGTCCTTGGCGAGCGCGACGCCGTCGGCGGCCGTCTTGTTCATCTTCCAGTTACCAGCGATGAGTTTTCTGCGGATCATGTTTGTCGGGTGTAGGTCGGGGTTTATCCCCGACATGATGTCGGGCGTAAAGCCCGACCTACAATTCAATTTTCGAGGAACGCCACGCCGGGGAGCACTTTCCCCTCGAGGAACTCGAGGCTGGCGCCGCCACCGGTGGAGCAATGCGTGACCTTGTCGGCCACCTTGAATTTCTTGGCGGCCGTGGCGGTATCGCCACCCCCGACGACCGTCGTTGCGCCCGACGCGGTGGCTTGGGCGATGGCGGCGGCCATGGCCTTGGTTGAGCCGGCGAATTTCTCGAACTCGAACACACCCGACGGTCCGTTCCAGATGATGGTCTTCGCCCGGTGGATGACCTGCGTGTAGAGCTCGATCGACTTCGGGCCGCCGTCGAGGCCCATCCAGCCGGCAGGGATGCCCTCCTTGTCGCTGACGACCTTGGTGTTGGCATTGGCGTCGAACTTGTCGGCGAGAACGAAATCCACCGGCAGCGTGATCTTCACGCCCTTGGCCGCGGCCTTGGCGAAAAGCTCCTTGGCGATCTTCGCACCCTCAGCGTCGAACAGGCTGTCGCCGATCGTCATGCCTTCGAGTTCCTTCTTGAAGGTGAAGGCCATGCCGCCACCGATGATGATCTCGTTGGCTTTCTCGAGGAGATTGTTGATGAGCGGAATCTTGTCGGCGATCTTCGCGCCGCCGAGGATGGCGAGCAGCGGGCGCTTTGGCGTCTCGAGCACGGCCGCGAAGGCCTTGAGCTCGGCCTCCATCAGGAAGCCGGCCGCCTTCTGCGGAAGATTGACCCCGACCATCGAGCTGTGCGCCCGGTGCGCGGTGCCGAAGGCATCGTTGACGAACACGTCACCGAGCCTCGTGAGCGAGGCGCGAAAAGCCGCGACGGCGGCGGGATCTGCTTTCTTGGACGTGCCGTCCTCGAGCTTCACCTTGCCCTCCTCCTCGATATGGAAACGCAAATTCTCCAGCAGCACGACGGTGCCGGGGGCCAGCTGGGCGCAGGCGGCCTCGACCGCCGGGCCGGAGCAGTCGTCGAGGAAGGTCACTTCTTTGCCAAGGAGCTTCTCGAGCTCAACTGCGACGGGCTTGAGCGAGAACTTGGCGATCTTCTGGCCGTCGGGCCGGCCGAGGTGCGACATGAGCACGACCGAGGCGCCCTGCTCCAAGGCGTACTTGATCGAGGGCAGCGCGGCGGTAATGCGCTGGGTGTTGGTGATGGCGCCGGTGGCCTTGTCCTGCGGGACGTTGAAGTCCACGCGCATGAGGACGCGCTGGCCGGAGAGCTTGAGGTCGCGGATGGATTTGAATTTAGACATCGTAAAAAATTAACCGCGAAGTTCGCCAAGAGGCGCGAAGCAGTTGATTACTTCGCGGGTCTTCGCGCTCTTCGCGGTTGATCTGTTGATGGATTAGAGCTTCGCGGCGATCTTCTTGGTGAGCTCGACGACCCGGTTGGAATAGCCCCACTCGTTGTCGTACCAGCTGACGAGCTTGAAGAACTTGCTGTTGAGCTCGATGCCGGAACCGGCGTCGAAGATCGAGGAAGCCTTGCAGTGGATGAAGTCGCTGGAGACGACCTCGTCGCTGGTGTACTCGAGGATGCCCTTGAGATAGGTCTCGCTGGCGCGCTTCATGGCCTCGCAGATCTCCTTGTAGGAAGTCGCCTTGACGGTCTTGACCGTGAGATCGACGACCGAGACGGTCGGGGTCGGCACCCGGAAGGACATGCCGGTGAGCTTGCCCTTGACCTCGGGACACACGAGGGCGGTGGCCTTGGCGGCGCCGGTGCTCGCGGGAATGATGTTCTGCGCCGCGGTGCGGCCGCCCTTCCAATCCTTCTTCGACGGGCCGTCCACGGTCTTCTGCGTGGCGGTGTAGGAGTGGATGGTCGTCATGAGACCTTCCTCGAGGCCAAAGCCTTCCTTGAGGAGCACGTGGACGAGCGGCGCGAGGCAGTTCGTGGTGCAGGACGCGTTGGAGATGATCGTGTGCTTGCTGAGGTCGAGCTTGTCGTCGTTCACGCC
>JAYTUA010000126.1:0-1800 GCA_043745015.1 Opitutaceae bacterium
ATCGGCAATAATGCTCACTAAAACGGCCATTGAACCCGTCATTCCGACCCAGAAGCTTCGTCCTCTGGAAGAGCTGGCTTGGACGATAGCCGAGCGATCCGCCCGCCTGGCGGGCAAGCTGCGGGAACCGCTGCGCGGGCAGGTCGCCGAGTTGACCCGCTGGATGCACTGCTACTACTCAAACCTGATCGAGGGTCAGCAGACGCACGTCCGGGACATCGAGGCCGCGTTGAGAAAGGACTTCGCGGCTGAGCCCAAGCAACGCGACTTGCAGCAACTCGCCCTCGCGCACCTGGAGGTGCAGCGGTGGGCGGTCACCCAGACCGGTTCACCCTTTACGGCCGGATTCATGTGCGAGCTGCACCGGCGGTTTTACACGCCGCTTCCCGAGGCCATGCGCGCGGCCACCACCGCGGAAGGCAAAAAAGCACCGCTCGCCCCCGGCGAGCTGCGGGATCGCGATGTGGAGGTGGGAACCCACCGCGGTCCGCCCTTCGAACTCGTCCCGGCGTTGCTGGACCATTTCCAGCGGCGCTATGAGACCACGGATTTCTCACGCCCCGAGCGCATCATCGCCGTAGGCGCGAGTCACCACCGCCTCGCCTGGATTCATCCCTTCCGGGACGGCAACGGCCGCGTGGGGCGGTTGTTCTCGGATGCCGTGATCCGTCAGCTCGGGATCGATGGCGGCGGCCTCTGGTCGTTGTCGCGCGGCTTCGCCCGGAACCGGGCCGAATACTACGAGCGCCTGGCCAACGCCGACCAGGAGCGCAGCAGCTCGGGCGCGGACGACGGCCGGGGCCACCTCAGCGAGCGCGCGCTCTGGGATTTCTGCGAATTTACGCTGCGCACCATGGCCGACCAAATCGCGTTCATGGAGCAACTGCTCGACCCCGACGGCCTGGAGCGGCGCATCGAGCGCTACGTGCACGCCGAGGACCCAAAAATCGCCCCGGAAGCCGACCGCGTTTTCCTCCTGCTGCGCGAGGCCCTGCTGCGCGGCGAATTCCCCCGCGGTGAAGCCGGCCGCATCGTGGGCGCGGGCGAACGCACCGGCCGCTCCGTGCTGACCCTCGCCCTCGCGGCCGGCCTGTTGGTCTCGGACACGCCCAAGTCCCCCGTGCGCCTGGCGCTCCCCGCCAAGGTGCACGAGACCTATTTCCCGCAATTGTTTCCCACGGCCATGCGCGGTTGAGCTGCATGAGTCCGGTCAAGGAATAGGTGGAACGCTGATCTTCGCTAATCCTCGCTGATAAGGATCGTGTGGGCATCAGCGTGGATCAGCGCGGATGAGCGTTCACCTTCCGTGGATCGGGCAATCCCTGTCAGCTGATGCCATCTATCCGGTTCGTATCTGTGTCATCTGTGGTTAAAAAACTTGGCAAGGTTTGGCACGCAGAGGCCGCAGTGGGCGGAAGGGGCCGCCGGCGGCAATTCCCGGGCCCCCGGTCCCGGCTCCTCGCCCGCCCTGGACCCGGGAAAGGCGACCGGAATCGGCCTTGGCTGACTGAAAATGTGACAATGTGCGGCCCAACCCCATTGGGTCGGCCCAACCCATCGGGTCGGTCGAATCGCGGCAGCGGGTAGCCAATCGGCATCATTCGCCGAAAATTTCAACATAGTCGTGCGCTGCCATTCGTGCTGCGAACAGCGCCTCCAAAAGGTCTCGTCCATTCGAGACCACGTAATCCGCCGGAAGGGAAACTAGTATAACGTTTCTCTGAAAGGTGAACGATAGCTTGCCAAGTGAGGAGGAAGGGAACAGGGTGCGGGTCCATGGCCCAATCGACTGGACGTGCA
>JAYTUA010000127.1:0-6850 GCA_043745015.1 Opitutaceae bacterium
TCATCGACCGCGTCAGTTGTTTTAAGCATCGTAACTTGAACAACGCCAAACGGTGCGCCTTTTGGCGACTACGACTTCAACTGCATGAGTCCGGCTAAGTTAAAAATCGCGTCCAAGCCGAACCGATCAAGATACCGATAGAGATGCTTGGGCGGTTTGGTTCCCCCATTGTTCTGTGCATCCCTGCCCATCGGTGGAATCTGTGGCTGCTTTCCTACGCCCCGATCGGGTGCCAGGTCGTCTTGAACTCGAGGTGGTCGCGGAGCTCATAGAGGCTCTGGGCCTTGTCTGAGAACCAATCCACCGGCTCCTCGGTTTTGTGGAGCTTCACGCGCTTCACGCTGTCGGCGGCGCCGAGCTTGAGGGCCTTGCGCTCGTCGGCGTTCGCCACGCCGGCAATGGCCCGAAGGTGAGTGTGCGTCGCCATGGTCGGCACGATTTCCTTGCGGAAACCGGTGAGCAGGTTGACCACGCCGCCGGGCAGGTCGCTCGTGGCCAGCATCTCGCCCAGCACAATGGCCGGGTAAGGCTGCGTCGAGGAGGCGAGTGCCACGACGGTGTTGCCGCTGGTGATGGCGGGGGCGATAAGCGAGATGAGCGCGAGCAACGGTGCCTCGTCGGGAGCGAGAACCCCCACGATGCCCATCGGTTCCGTGACGGTGAAATTGAAGTGCGGCGAGGCCACGGGGTTCACGTTGCCGAGCACCTGCTCGTATTTGTCGGCCCAGCCGGCGTAGTAGATGAGCCGGTCGATGGTGGCGGTGATTTCGCGGAGGGCGGCTGTCTTCCTGCGGGGTGAGGGCACCCCGCCTACAAGCAAGGCGTCGAGCATGTCGGCCTTCCTTGCCTCGAGCATTTCGCCGAGCCGGTAGATGATCTGCCCGCGGTTGTAGGGCGTGCGCTTCGCCCAGCCGGGGCCGGCTTTGGCGGCGGCCTCGACGGCGTTGCGCAGGTCCTTGCGGGTGCACTGCGGGATGTTGGCGAAGAATTCGCCGGTGGAATCCTTGAGCGGGTACGTGCGGGCGCTCTCGGAGCGGATGAACGCGCCGCCGACGTAAACTTTGGGTGTCTTGGTGATGGGCAGGCGGGTCATGGGAGTGAACTAACCACGAATGGACCCGAATTCACCCGAATCGGATGAAGGCAAGCCGGCCCGATGGCAGAATTTCCTGTCTGGATCAGCCGGTGGTTTCGTTCGGGTCTATTCGTGTTCATTCGTGGTTGAAAATCAGATCGTGGCCGGTGCCTCGTCCTGCAGATAGGTTTTCTCCTTATAAAAGCGCGTCACAAACGCGAAACAAACGGTCGCGACAACACACAGGCCGATAAAGAAAAGGTAGAACCACGCGCCCGGGAGCTTGCTGGTACCGTCCGCGTTCGCGATCAAATGATGCACCCACGCGGTAAACAAATTTCCCGCGGAAATCGGCAGCAAGTAGAGGATCATCACCACGGATTTCATTTTCTTGGGCGCCTGGGTATACGCGAATTCCAACGCGGTGGCGGATACCATCACTTCGCCCAACGAAAGCACCACGTAGGCCGGCACCTGCCATGCGATACTCGGCTTCAAGCCCGCGCTAAGCTGCGACTCGATCCAGGCAACAATCAGGAACGAGAGGCACGTCACCACGAGACCCAGGCCTATTTTCCTAACCTCGTTCAACGGGAAGAACCGGCTGATGGTTGGATAAAGCCAATACTGGCACACCAACACAAAAACCATGATGAAGATGCCGTTGAGCGTCTGCACCTGCGAGGAGAGGATCTCAAAATTGTAGCCAAACAGGGAGACGTGCCGGTCCATTTTTTCCGCCTGCAACACCCACTCGCTGCCGCTCTGGTCCCACAACGACCAGAAAACCGCGACGAACACATAGACCAGTGCGATCCGCCCGATCGCCGCCCAGCCTTCCCGGTTGAAATTGTCCCTGAAAAACGAACGCCCGGCGGGAGGTATATGCACAAATTTTCGCCGGCCCCGCCAGAAGATCGCGGTGGCCGCCAGCATGAACACTCCCGGTACGCCAAAGGCCCAACCCGAGCCATGATACTTCAGGAGCCAAGGGATGAGCATCATCGAGAAAGATGACCCAAAATTGATCGAAAAATAGAACCAGCCAAAGGCCTTCGACAACAAATGTTGATTCGACCCGCCGAATTGGTCGCCGACGTTGGCCGACACGCAGGGTTTGATGCCGCCTGCGCCAACTGCGATCAGAACCAGGCCCGTCGCCAAGCCGGCGCGCGTGTCATTCATCGCCAGCGCAAGATGGCCGGCGCAATAGACAAACGACAGCCAGAAAATTGTGCGGTACTTGCCCCAAAAAGCATCCGCAAGAATAGCCCCGAATATCGGCAGGAAATAGTTCAGCGAAACGAACAAGTGGTACCACTTGTTGGCCTCATTCTCGTTCATCACGGCCAGGGCACCGGTGGAGTCGCGCAGATACTGTGTCATGAACACGACCAGGATCGCGCGCATGCCGTAGAAGCTGAAGCGCTCGGCCGCCTCGTTGCCGATGATGTACGGAATGCCCGGGGGCATCTTGTCCGTCTTGAGCGGAGCAGTGATGAGTTTGGAGTCGGCCATGATGCGTCAGAAGTCGGAGTTAACCACGAATGGACACCAATTCACACGAATGGAATCAGAGGACAATCCGCTCCCACTCGAGCTTGGGTTTCTTGAAGTTAAGGATGAGGCCGACACGAAGTTTGGTGATTCGGAGGTAGTTCAACATCTGCCCGCGCTCCAAGTCGGTGATGCGTTCGATGACCTTGGTATCAACCACCACAGCATTGCCCGCGATGAGATCGGGGACGAACTCGCCGATGGGAACCCCCTTGTAATTAATCCCAAATCGTCGCTGCTGCTCGAAAGCGAGGGACTTGAGCCCAAACTCCACGACCAAGGCGTTCTCGTAGGGCTTTTCGTGCAATCCGTGGCCAAGGGTGTTGAGCACTTCGAGCGCACAGCCCACGATGACATAGACCAATTACTTGTGCAGGATTTGGCTCTCTTCGTGTTCATTTGTGTCCATTCGTGGTTACTCATAGCAGTTTGCAGTAGTCGAGCAGGCCCTGGCGGCCGCCTTCGCGGCCGAAGCCGCTCTCCTTGTAGCCGCCGAAAGGCGATGTCGGATCAAACTTGTTGTAGGTGTTGGCCCAGACGACGCCGGCCTTGAGCTCGGTCGACATCTTCAGGATGCGCGAGCCCTTGTCGGTCCACACGCCGGCGCTGAGGCCGTAGGCGGTGTTGTTGGCCTTTTCGACCGCCTCGTCGAGCGTGCGGAACGTGAGCACGCTGAGCACGGGGCCGAAGATCTCCTCTCGGGCGATGCGGTGGCTCATGCTGACGCCGGAGAAAACCGTCGGGCGAAAATACCAGCCCTTCGCGGGCAGCTTGCAGGCGGGCTGGAACATCTCCGCGCCCTCCTTCACTCCGACCGCCACGAGCCGCGTGATGGTGGCGAGCTGCTCTTTGGAATTGATGGCGCCGATGTCGGTGTTCTTGTCTAGCGGGTCGCCGACGCGCAGGGTCTTGATGCGCATCTTCAGCTTCGTGAGAAATTTCTCCGCGATGGGCTCATGCACCAACAGGCGCGATCCGGCGCAGCAGACGTGGCCCTGGTTGAAGAAGATGCCGTTGATGATGCCCTCGACGGCCTGGTCGATCGGTGCGTCGTCGAACACGATGTTGGCGGCCTTGCCGCCGAGCTCCATGGTCATCTTCTTGTCGGTGCCAGCAAGCGAACGCATGATGATCTTGCCGACCTCGGTCGAACCGGTGAACGCGACCTTCGCCGCTGTCGGATGGCCCATGACCGCTGCGCCCGTGTCGCCAAAACCGGTGACAATGTTGACGACACCCGCGGGCAGGCCGGCATCCTGAATCAACTCGGCAAACTTGAGCGCGGTGACGCTGGTGGTCTCGGCGGGCTTGAGGACGACGGTGTTGCCCATCGCGAGAGCGGGAGCGATTTTCCACGCGAGCATGAGCAGCGGGAAATTCCACGGGATGACCTGGCCCACGACCCCGAGCGGCGCGACCTTCCGGCCGGGGGCCACGTAGTCGAGCTTGTCGGCCCAGCCGGCGTGGTAGAAGAAGTGCGCGGCGGCCATCGGCACGTCGAAGTCGCGCGACTCCTTGATGGGCTTGCCGCCGTCGAGCGTCTCGGCCACGGCGAACTCGCGGGCCCGGTCCTGCAGCAGGCGGGCGAGGCGGTAGAGGTATTTGGCGCGTTCCTTGCCGGGCATTTTGCCCCAAGTCGTGTCGAAGGCCTTCTTCGCCGCCGCGTAGGCGGCGTCCACGTCGGCGGCATTGGCGTGCGCGATCTCGGCCAGCTTCTGCTCGTTGGCCGGGTTGAGGGACTCGAAATACTTGCCGGAGGCCGGCGCGACAAACTTGCCGCCGATGAATAGTTCATAGCGGGGCTTCAGCTTCGGGTCGGCGGTCTCGGGCGCGGGATCGTACTCCCAGAGATCGCCGAAGATGAGTTCGGGCGCAGGGCGGCCAAGGTGGCGCGAAGCCGGGCGTTTCTTTGCAGTCAGAGTAGGCATAAACGTTTCTCCTTAGTAGCTCTCGGCGGCCTCGCTGAAATAATACGGGGCCTGGTAGGCGCCGGTGCGCTCCTTCTCGATCTGCCGGAGCAGATCATTGAGGAGCGTGGACGCGCCGAAGCGGTAGCGGGTGTTGTTGAGCCACTCGTCGCCGAGGGTCTCCTTGACGGCGATGAGGAACTGCAGCGCCTGCTTGGCGGTGCGGATGCCGCCGGCGGGTTTCATCGCGATCGGCGTGCCGGTATCGAGGTAGAAATCGCGGATGGCCTCGAGCATCACCTGGTTGTTGCCGAGGGTGGCGTTGAGCGTGGTCTTGCCGGTGCTGGTCTTGATGAAGTCGCCCGGCCGCAGCACGCGCATGGCGAGGAAGGACGCCGCGCGGATCTTGTCGTAGGTCTCGAGCTCGCTGACCTCGAGGATTACCTTGAGCGTGGCGGAGCCGCAGGCCTCGCGCACTGCGACAATCTCGTCCTGCATCTCGGCAAATTCGCCGGTCAGAAACGCACCGCGGTTGATCACCATGTCGATCTCGTCCGCGCCGTCGGCCACGGCGGCCTTGACCTCGGCGAGCCGGGTGCGGAGCGGAGCCTGGCCGGACGGAAACGCCGTGGCGACCGACGCGATGCGCACGGCCGTGTCCTCGCCCAAGGCGCGGCGGGCATGCCGCACCATGGAGGGATAGACGCAGACGGCGGCGACCTGCGGGACGGCCGGATCATCGTGCGGGCGCAGGGCCTTCTGGCAGAGCGAGGCGACCTTGCCCGGGGTGTCCTTGCCCTCGAGCGTGGTGAGATCGACCATGGAGACCGCCGTTTTCAGGCCCCAGAGCTTGGCATTTTTCTTGATGCTGCGGGTCGTGTATTTGGCGACCCGTTCCTCGATGCCAACGTGGTCCACCGGTCCGATTTCATCAAACAAACGCCGGAAGACGTTCTGGGCTGGGGCTGACATGCTCCGGCAAATATCCGGCCGATCCGCCCCGAAAACAACGCCAAAGTCGGCGCGGCCTTGCCACGGGGACCCGGGTGGCTTATCTCCCTGGCATGAGCGAATCACCGGTGCCCAGCCAACCTCAGGGCGAGCTGGTCATCCGCACCATTGCGATGCCCGCCGACACCAATGCCAACGGCGACATGTTTGGCGGCTGGCTGCTTTCCCAGATGGATCTCGGCGGGGCGATTTATGCGCGCAACCTGTCCCGCAGCCGCATCACCACGGTCGCCATCGATGCCATGTCGTTCCTGCATTCCGTATATGTCGGTGACATTGTGAGCTGCCATGCCACCCTGCTGAAAACCGGCCGCACCTCCATCCGGATCCAGGTGGAGGCCTGGGCCCAGCGGGCCAAGGGCGGCGAACACGTCCACGTGACGCGCGGCACCTTTACCTACGTCGCGATCGACGACAACGGCCGGCCGCATCCTGTGCATCGCACCTGACCCACTTTCCCCTATCATGAAAACCCCCACCCTGCTCCGCAGCTTCCTGCTGCTGTTTGCCCTGCTCGCCACCACCCTCGCCCGGGCCAGTGATGCCGACCTCGTCGCCGCCGTGCGCGCCGCCGATGACGAACGCGTCGCCGCCACGATGGCCGCCGATTCCGCGCGAATGGAGGCCGTCTATTCCGACCAGTTGCACTACGCCCATTCCAGCGGCAAGATCGACAACAAGAAATCCTACCTGGATTCCGTCGTGAGCCACCGCACGGTTTATTCCGGTTATGACTACCAGCAGCGGGATTTCACGGTCGCCGCGCCCGATATTGTCCTCATGACCGCACACGTGTTTATCACCGCGGGCACGGCCACCGCGCCCACCAAGAACGATCTGAATATCCTGGCGGTGTGGCGGCGCGAAGGCGGCAAGTGGCGCTTCATGGCGTGGCAATCCTGCAAGAACCCGCCGCCCGCGGCCAAATAACCACGCTGTATCGGACCGATATGGCCGGGATTGACCGGCCCTTGATTTGACGGCGGCGGGTGGCCGCATCATGGTCCGCGGCTTGACCGCCCCGAACACCACTCCGGCATCATCCCGCCCCGGCGCTTTGGCCGCCGCGAGCGCGTTTTTGCTTTGGGGAACAGTGCCGGTCTATTGGAAGCAGATGCAGGCGGTGGCGGCCACTGAACTCATTGCCCATCGCATTGTCTGGTCGCTGATCTTCCTGGTGGGGGTCGTCGCTTGGCGGCGGGATTTCGGTTCGCTGCGCCCCGGCCTGTCCACCCTGCCCGCGGTCGGGCGGAACCTCCTTGCCGGGGTGCTGCTGACGCTCAACTGGGGCGTCTATGTC
>JAYTUA010000128.1:0-25650 GCA_043745015.1 Opitutaceae bacterium
TCAACGGGAAGGCGGTGCTAAGCTGCCGCTCGAGGTCGACCTTGGCTTCATCCAGAATGGCAAAGCCGTCGACCGGGTCGTCGCGCAGGGTGCCCAGACGGAAATTGGCCAGATCGACGGTGTCGAGATCTGCGCCGGCGGCGTTCCGCGCCACCCAGGTCAGTTCGGGGTGATTGATGTTGTCCGCCCGGAGGGTGGAGACGCCCTGCAGGGTGGTGCCGACATTGGAGAAATGGCTGCGGCCCAGCGCGCGATACCAGGTCTTGGACTTGGTATGGGAGGCGCCAGCGGTGGCGGCCCAGTCCCCGCTCTTGTAGGTGTAATTCAGCTTGAGCGACTGGGTGTTGCCCAGTTTGTCGCGGAAGGAACTGCCTTGGGTAAAGGAACCGCGCCCCGTGGCGCTCATCACAAAATCCGGGCCCCAGACCAGGGCGCTGCCGGTGGCCGGGGTCGGCACGGCATTGGTGCCCATATTGAAAGTGATGTTCCGGTTACCGAAGTATGATTTGTAGTAGTTGTTCTGGAAGGCGACGGAGAGCACCTGCGTGTCGGTCACTTTCCAATCGGCCTTGATGCCGATCGAGGCACGATTCGTGGTCTTCGGGCCGTCCTGGAGCTGCCATTGCTGCAGATAGGGATTGGTCGGCGTGGCGCCGGCCTGGGCATAGTTCCAGGTCGTCTGCCAGCGGTGCTGCTCGACATACTGGTTCGAGGACAGGCCGGTGACCACAAGGCCGAGGCGGTCATTGATCGGCACGGTGTAGTCGAAGTCGAAATTGGGCAGGGTTTTCCAGGACGGGCTGTTGCCCGGCCCCGGGGTCTTGGTCAGGTCGAGATTCTCGTTGTTGGCATTGATATAGAAACGGTAGTTGAACTGCGCGCCGCGGCGCTCGAAGGCGTTTTTCGACACGAAGTTGAGGGTGCCGCCGAGCGAGTCGGAAGGCATGTCGGGGGTCGGGACCTTGGTGACCTCGGACCGGGAGGTGTTGTTGATCGACACCTGCTCGAATTCGAAAATGCGGTTGGAGCTGCCGGAGGCCGAACTCGTCATGCGCATGCCGTCCCAATAGACGTTGGTGAACTGGGAGGAGAAACCGCGCACCGACACGGTGCGGACGTCGGACGCCACGTAATCAACCGTGATGCCGGGCAGGTATTTCAGAAACTCGCCCGGGTTGCCTTCATTGATGCTGCCGAAGGAGTCGGACGAGACGACCACCTTGACGTTGGAGGCGTAGCGCTGCTCGTTGGTGGAAAGGGCGTCGCCTTCATAATCGCGCTGGCTCTGGACCACAAAGGTGTCGAGCTGCATGACCTTTTCCTCGCCGTAGCGCTCCTTGCTGGTGAGGTCCACGTTGTGGGTCGCGGTCTGGCCGGCCACGACGGTGACCGCGGTGCTGTCGGTGTCCAGGCCCGTGTAGCCAGCCTTCACGGTGACGGCGCCGGCGGGCACATTGTCGAAGCGGTAGCCGCCGAAGGCATCGGTGAAGGTTTCGTGGTTGGTGCCCTCGATGGTCACGCGGGCGTTGTTCAGGTAGCGGCCGTTGCCGAGGTTCAGCACGCGGCCTTCAATCGAGCCGGTGCCGGTCTGGGCGAGCAGGGCCGCCGGCAGGGAGAGGCCGACGATAAGGGCGGCCAGGATCAGCCGCGGCAGGAGAGCTGATCCAAGGGCGCGGACCAGGCTGGGGGGGGTGGGAGTTTGCATGGTGGGGTCTGGTTACGGTAGGTTGGCGAAAAATCCTGGTCCTGCTTACAAGACCAAGGTCGCCGGGTGAATTTTGTATCGGTTCCTATCGGTGTTCAAAAAGAACCCCGCAAACCAATTGTCAGGTGGGGTTCGCCGAACTCGTAGTAGCGCCAGGGCAGCTTGATGTCGCGGTATTGCGGGAGGTAGCCGCGGGCGTAGTCCTTGCGCGGCGAGTTGAAGACATTGCGCAACAGGAATGTAGGCGGAGATCTTCTTGTTGAAGGAGTATTCCGCCTTGATGTCCGTGGTGGTTTTCTGGCCGCGCACCAGCACGAGGCGGTTGTCGCCGGTGCCCTGCACGAAGCCGGTGTTCACGAAGCCGCCGGTCGAGGTCGCGGGGATGTCGGGGGTGACCGTCTTGAAGAGCTCGGTCGTCTCGACGTTGTTCATCGCCACCTGCTCGAACTCGAAGCGGCGGGTGTCGTCCACCGAGGAACCGCCCGCCATCGGGGTGCCGTCCACGCCAACGATCGTGAAGGCGGTGGAAAGGCCGCGCAGCGAGATGCCGCGCGCGTCGTTGACGTTGTAGTCCACCGTCACACCCGGGAGAAATTTGAGGTACTCGCCGATGTTGCCTTCGCTGACTTCGCCGAACTGGTCGGCCGCCGCGACGAGCTTGGACTGGATGGAAACTTTTTGCAGGGCGACGGCCTGGGCCATGCCTTCCTTGGCCCCGCGCACCACGAAGCGTTCCAATTGGATGACTTCCTGGCCGAGCGAAATGCTGGCGGTGGCGGTCTCGCCGGCTTTGACGTCGACTTTCGCGTTGGCCGAATCCTGGCCGGGATAAGTGGCGACCACCACCTGGCTGCCGGCCGGCACGCCGATCAGGATGTAGGTGCCGTCGCGACCGGCGGGACCGTGGATCGCGGATCCCTCGATCGAGACTTCAGCTCCTTCGAGGTACTGACCGGAACTGGCGGAAAGAATGCGGCCGGTCACAGTGCCAGAACCCTGCGCGGCAAGATTGCCGGCGAGGATCAGGGCGAGAGCCAGGCCGCCGAGCGAGCGGACCGGCCCGAAGGCATGGGAAAAAGCAACAGAGGCTGTCGCGGGGATGTTGGCGGGGCGCACCAAGCGCTGCCACAGGGTCAGGGTAGCTGCCATAGGAGGTCGTAGGTTTAGGGTGTTAGACTGAGTGAAACTCACCAAGTAGTCTGGGGGTGACGAGTTTCACTAATGAACTTGCTATTCATATTTGAACTCAGCAGCCTGACCCGCAAGAAAAAAATCAGCCCGCCCCCGGCATTACGCGCAATTTTCCCTCAGCCCCTCTCATGTACCGCCTGACTTTACCCGCCGAAGACAGCAAATCCCTGGAACGCTATGTCATTCCCAATCTGCGGAATGCCTGCTGGATCATGAAGCTGCTCGCCCAACATGCCGACGGCCTCAAGGCCGCCGAAATCGCGCGCACTTTGAAAATCCCGGTGACCACCACCCTGCGCATCATGGCCACGCTGCAGCTCGAGGGTTACGCCCGCAAAGTGGACGGGCGATTTGAACTGGGTCCCGTGTTGATCCACCTGGGCAACGCCTCGCTGGCCGGCACGGAGATCCGGACCGCCGCCCTGCCGGTGTTGCAGGAGTTGACCGCGCGGAGCGACGAGACCTCCCACCTGGCTGTGCCGTGCGATGACCACGCCCTGATCGTGGCCGTGCAGGACAGCCCCCACCCCCTGCGCGCGGCCTCGCGGCCCGGCTCCCTCACCGAGCTCCATTGCTCCTCCACGGGCAAATCCTTCATCGCCTTCCTGCATCATCACCGCCTGGAGGAATTGTTTGGCAAGGGCCGTCTCACGAAGCGCACCGCCCACACCCAGGACACGCTGGCCGAGGTCCGCAAGGAGGCCGCCGTCACCCGCAAACGCGGCTACAGCCTCGACGACGAGGAATTCAACCTTGGCGTGCGCTGCCTCGCCGCCCCGGTTTATTCCTCCGATGGGATCGTGGTCGCGGCCATCGGCATCACTGCCGCCACCGTCCGGTTCACCCGCGAACGCATCCCGGAGATCGGCGCGATCGTGACGGAGTCCGCCGCCAAGCTATCCCGCTTGATGGGCTATCAAGCCCGCTGATCTGCCCGGATCAAAACGGCTGGGCCCGCTGGCAAAGCTGCACCGGCACGCCCCACGGATCACGCAGCATGATGAGCAGCGTTCCATCCGGCAGTGTCTCCTCCACCACCAAGGTGGCCCCCGCCTGCTGAAGCCGCGTCCGCTCAGCCTGCGCGTCCTTCACGGCAAAGGCGAAATGCACCCGCAGCGGATGCTGGTCCGGATACGCCGGAATGGGATCGGTCGGATTGGTATAGAGCTCCAAAAATACCCGCCCGGTGCCGTCGGCGAGGAACTGCGTGAAAGGCGCATCAGGTTTCGCCCGCACCACCTTCAAGCCGAGATGGGCCACGTACCAGGCGGCGGTCGCCCGGACATCGGGTACATTAAGGGCGAAATGCTCAAAGATCATGGTCGGTGCGCGGCGAAGTTAAGCTGAGCGGATGCAGTGGGGTTCATTAGTTAACGCTTGGTTCATACCTGAATTATTCTGAGCTTGCCGCAAGGAGATTATCCTCTGTCGATAGCTGCTTGCTCGTGCCGGGCGGTCCGAAGCTCCAGCATTGGTGGCATCACTCCCCTCCCTCTCCGCCCATGAACAAATCCGATATTCTTGCCCGGCTCAAGGCCCAGAAAGTCATCGCCCTGATCCGCGCCGACAACGCCGACAACCTCCTCGGCTGCGCCCGCGCGCTCCTGGCCGGCGGTCTCGGTGCCATCGAACTCACGATGACCACGCCCGGTGCGCTTGAGTTGTGCGCCAAAGTTTCCAAGGAGCTGCCCGACGTCCTCCTCGGCCTCGGCACGGTCCTTGATGCCGACACCGCCCGCAAGGGCATCGCAGCCGGGGCGAAATTCATCGTGACTCCCGCCGTGCGTCCCGAGGTCATCAAGGCCTGCAACGCCGCCGGCGTGCCCGTCCTGTCCGGCGCGCTCACCCCAACTGAAGCCTGCACTGCATGGGACGCCGGGGCCGACGTCATCAAGATTTTCCCCGCCGAGTTCTTCGGCCCGGCCTACATCAAGTCGCTCAAGGCGCCGTTCCCCCAGATGGAATTTCTGCCCACCGGCGGCGTCACCCCCGAGACCGTCGGCGACTTTCTCAAGGCGGGCGCCTTCGCCACCGCCGCCGGTTCGGCGCTGGTCGCGCCCGCGGCCTTGAAATCCGGCGACTGGTCCGCCATCACTGCCCGCGCCAAGCAGTTTGTCGCCGCCGCCAACGCTGCCAAATAATTTCCCCATGAGCCTCACTATCCGTCCCGCCTCTGCCTGTGCCTTTGACCAGATCTCGCTCGGCGAGGTCATGCTCCGCCTCGATCCCGGCGAGGGCCGCATCCGCACCGCCCGCTCGTTCCAAGTCTGGGAGGGCGGCGGCGAATACAACACCTCCCGCGGCCTCCGCAAATGCTTCGGCCTGAAAACCGCCGTCGTCACCGCGTTCGTCGACAACGAGGTCGGCCACCTCGTCGAGGATTTCATCATGCAGGGCGGCGTCGCCACCGACTTCATCCAGTGGCGCGAGGACGACGGCATCGGCCGCACCGTGCGCAACGGCCTCAACTTCACCGAGCGCGGCTTCGGCATCCGCGGCGCCGTCGGCAATCCCGACCGCGGCCACACCGCCGCCTCGCAGCTCAAACCCGGCGACATCGACTGGGACCACCTCTTCGGGAAACTCGGCGTGCGCTGGTTCCACACCGGCGGCATCTTTGCCGCGCTCTCCGCCTCCACCGCCGAGGTGACGGTCGAGGCCGTCAAGGCCGCGAAGAAACACGGCACCATCGTCAGCTACGACCTCAACTACCGTCCCTCCCTCTGGAAGACCATCGGTGGCCTCAAGAAGGCGCAGGAGGTCAACCGCGAGATCGCCAAGTATGTCGACGTCATGATCGGCAACGAGGAGGACTTCACCGCCTCGCTCGGCTTCGCCGTCAAGGGCGCGGAGAAGCTCGACCACATCGAAACCGCCGCGTTCAAGGCCATGATCGAGACCGCGGTGAAGAAATTCCCCAACTTCAAGGTCGCGGCCACCACGCTGCGCCATGTCCACACCGCCACGAAGAACGACTGGTCGGCCATCCTCTGGCACGATGGCAAATTCCACGAGTCGCGCTCGTATCCAGGGCTGGAGATTCTCGACCGCGTCGGCGGCGGCGACAGCTTCGCCTCCGGCCTGCAGTTCGGCTTCCTCGAGTTCAACGACCCGAAGAAGGCCGTCGAGTATGGCGCCGCCCACGGCGCGCTCGCCTCGACGACCCCCGGCGACACCTCCATGGCCACGCGCCAGGAAGTCGAGAAGGCGATCTCCGGCGGCGGTGCCCGCGTGGTGCGGTAATTGCCGCAGAGCCCGCGCCTAGGGTACGAGGCGCGGCCCGGCCTGGGCTTTTTCCATTGCAGCAATCTCCGCCCACGAGGGCGCCTGCCAGACAAAGAGCCGGCCTTCGGAGTTGCGGGCGCCCACGACATTACCGTCGGGCGAGAATGCGATCGCCCGGAAAATCTGTCCCTCCGCCGGCAGGGTGAAGACCTGCTGCCAGCCCTCGGTGTCCCAGAGCTTCAACGCCTCGTCGGACGAGCCGGCGCCGGCCACCAGGCGTTTGGTGTCCGGCGAGAATGTTACGCCATGCGCCCCGATGCGAAATCCTCGCACCGTCATGATTTCCCGCCAGGAGTCTGTCTCCCAAACGCGGGCATAGCCCATAAAGCTCGACACGGCAATCCACCGCCCGTCCGGGGAAAAGGCGGTGCCGGACGCTTCGAGGAAATCCAGCTTGGGCTTCGTGCTGCGTTGGCCGGGCAGATCCCGAAAACTGACATCACCCAGCGATCCGAGCACCACCGACAGGCGTTCATCGGGCGAAATCGCTCCGGAACCAGCGAACGTGGCCGAGGGCCACGATTGGATTTCCCGATTGGCGGCCAGATCCCATTCGCGCTCCCGATTATCCCCTCTCGAGAAGGTATGTAAGCGGCTGCCTTCGGCGGTTACGCCTATCAGGAGCTCGTCCTGGTGGGCCAGCTTGAGCCGGCCGATCGGGGTGCGTCGCGCGACGTCCCACACTCCAATCTCGTCGCCGGGCAAACGCACGGCCAGCTGCCGGGCCGCCGGGGAAAATTGCGCGGCATCATTGGGCCCGACCTCGAACAGGATTTCCTTCTGGCCATATGCCGGCCCGGTCCACTGCGCCACCTGCCCAGACTGATTCAGGGTGATGATTGAACGGTTATCGGCGGCAAAGCGCCAATTGGTCACCGGTTCGGACCAGGTGATCCGCTCCTGCCGCGGGTGGAGCATAGACGCATCCCAGAAGCAGACCTCACCGTCCTTGCTGCCGCTCACCAGCGTCCGGCCATCCGGTAACAGCGCCAGCCGCCAGACTTCCTGCCGATGGCCGCGCAGCACATCCACGCACCGCCGGCTGGCGAGATCCCAGATACGGATGGTCTGGTCCGCGCTGCTGGAGGCCAGTTTCGTGCCGTCGGGCCAGAAGACGATGGCGCTGACCCAGGCCCCGTGGCCTTCCAACCGGCCAAGTTCCGCTCCGGTCGCCACATCCCACAGGCGGATATCCGACTCTTCCCAGCCCGCAGCCGTCGCCAGGGTTTTCCCGTCGGGGGAGAACGCCACGTTGGTCACAACGTTTCTCGTTACGCGGGTGGCCCAAAGATCATGCCCATCGCGCAAGTCCACCACGCGAACCATGCCGTCCTCCGATCCGTACGCCGCGACCCGCAGATCAGCCGAGGCGACAAATCCAGTGACGACTCCGAGCCGGTTCTGGGTTGAAGGATAAACCGCCAGCTTGGCGCCGTCGGACACCCGCCACCGGGTAATGAGCCTGTCGCCATTGGCATCAAGGTGGGCGGAAGTCACCAGCGTCTGGCCATCACCGGAAAAGGCCAGGCCACGGCAAACTCCTCCGAGCGGATACTCCGCCATCATCTGCCGCGTCGCGGTGTTCCAGAAATGCAGCGTGGTCGGCGGGGTTCCCCCGTCGGCCGGCGGAACGGAACTGGTGGAAGCGAAGACCAGCAAGGGTTCGGTGGGGGAAAAGGCGGCCCAAATCCCACCCTGCCCGGGGGCGAGCGCGGCCACCTGCTCGCGGGTGGCCAGGTCCCACACGAGCAGTCCATCACGGTGTAACATTCCCGTCGCAAGCCACCGACCATCGGGCGACACGGTCACGGCGCTAATCTCCGACTGATGGTTCTGATACAAGGTGGTGAGGGCGTCGCTGCGGGTCTGCTGCCAGAGATAGCGCCATTCCCAGCCACGCAGGTCCTTCGCCCCGGGTTGCGGTCGCTGCCGGTTGAGGAGGCTGAGGGCCTGACCGAGATTGTTCCCATGCAGGTCCTGCAGGGCAACTTTCATGTCCGAGGCGTAGGCGCGCTGCCGGGCGGCGTGCTCCTGAAGCTCGGCCTGCTCGCGCAATTTGATTTCCCCGGCTTTGGCCTGCTGGGCCACCTGCTCGGCGGCCCGGGCCCGCCGCAGATTCATCCAGCCGAAAACGGCGCTGCCCGCCGCCAGCATCATCACGATGATGGCGACCAGCGCGACGAGTCGCGCCCGGTAAAGCGACCGCCGGGTGGCCGCCCCTTGCGCCTTTTGCGCCGCCAGCTGGCGCTTGGAATCCTCCAGGGCCGCCCGTTCACGGCGCGAATCGCGACTCGCGCTGATCACATCAGCGAGCACGTCATGGGTCAGCTCGATGCGCTGCACGCCGAGGCGGTCCTCGATTCGCAGCAGGCGGCGCGACACCAGTGTGTCCACCAGCGGACGGGTGACGCCCGGGGCCTCCAGCACCGTTTCCAAGGCGACATTGTCGCGGAAGCCGGACTTGGTGAGCAGGTGGTCCTCGACGTATTCGCGCATCGCCGGCGGTAGGTCGGCGACGCTCCGCTGGTAGAAATCGTTGAGGATCTCGCGCCGGTTGCCCGAGACCAGGTCGGCCGTGATCTGCTCCTGTCCGAGGGTGCGGCGGCGCTGGTTGAGCTCGCGGCAGATGACGCTGAGGAGCGAAGGCTCGACCTCCATTTCCTCCAGCCGCTCCGCCGAGCCGCCGCGCGCGCCGGCAACAAATTCCACGACCCGCTGCGCGACGCCTTCCGCCAGCAGGTGCGGGGCGGGGCGGGTGACGATCTCCAGCGCCTGCGTGCCGGTGAGCCGTTTCACCCGCATGCGGTTGTGCATGAGCGAGCGCATCTCGTGCTTGAGTCCCTCGAGGTCGGGCAGGAAATCCTCGCGCAGGCTCAAAATCACCTGGCAGGAGGGCTTGTCGAAGTTGTAGCGGGCCGTGTCGAGTTCCCCCGCGTCGAACCTGGCGCGCAGGGCCGCCGGTGCGCGGTTCTCGACCAGGTCGGCCAGCTCGGTGAGAAACGCCCGGCCGCGTTCCCGGCGGGCATCATCCGCCCGGCCCAGTGTGAAAATCTCCTCGAACTGGTCGAAGGCGAGCACCGGCGTCAGCAGCCGGTTCTTGGCGCTCCAGATGTCGATGTCCTTCCGGTGAAAATATTCCCAGAGCGACTCGTCCGCGCGCGGCACCGGCGCGTCCGCCCCGGCCAGCTCGATGGCCCCCATCAGGGCGGCCTTGACCTGGTCCGCCAGCGGCGGCGTGGCGGGATCGTGGTCGAGCCGGAGGTAGAGCGGCAGAAAATCCGCGGCGCGCAACAGCGGAAACACGCCGGCCTGCAGCAGCGAGCTCTTGCCCAGGCCCGACTGGCCGAAGAGCACCGTCAGGGTGTTCCGCCGGACAAGGCGGACGAGTTCCTCTGTCTCTTTTTCGCGGCCGAAGAAAAAGCCGCGCAGATCCTCCGTGAACGACGCCAGGCCCGGCCAGGGATTGTCGCGGTCGATCGCGGAAGCAGAGGTTGGGGCGGGGTCGGACATCAGAGGTTTTCCGCGGATTACGCAGATAGACGCGGATAGAGGATGGAGTATTTATCCGTGTTCATCCGTGTTATCCGCGGTAAAAAATCAGAGGAGGCCACGTTCGCGTTTCCGGAAATCACGGATCAGGCGGACCATCCGGTCGATGAATTCCGGGGTGGCGCCGCCGCCCGGCAGCCGCGTCCATTGCACCTGCTGGAATCGTTCCGGCACGAGCGCCCCCTGCTCGGAGGTGCCGTCAATGGCGATGGGCAGGATGAAGGGGACCGTGTCCGCAATGAGCTTGGCGCGCTCGACGGCTAGGCCCCATTCCAGCCGGAAGTAGCCCTCGTGCCGGGCCTCGGTCTGGGCGGAAATCACCGGCAGGAAGAGTCCGCAGGTGCGGATGTTGCGCTTGATCTGCTGGTCGAAGTCGTCCCCGCTCCCGAGGAGGCGCCGGTCGAACCACACTTCCAGGCCGGCGGCGTCGAGGGCGTCGCGAAGTTTCTGCACCGCCCCGACATCCTGGCTGGCATAGCTCAGGAAAACGGCGCCGGGCTTCATGTCCTCGATCACGAGGGCACCGGGCTTCGCCGGGGCGGCCGGGGCCGGCGTCGCCATCACGGGGCTGGCCACCGGATGCCGCGCCGCGTAGCGCGAGGAAAGTTCGCGGACAAAGTCGGCTGCGTTGCCCTGCTCGAAGACCTGGGTGCGGTACGAGAAGTTTTTCAGGAAAAGGATCAGGTTTGGTTCCGTCTGGACGCGGCGGTCCGCGACAATCTCCAGCTCCTCGCGCTGGAGCGAGAGGCGGCCGCTCTTGGCGATCCGGATGAAGAAGCGGGTCAGCCAATCGGGGAAGGTGTTGCCGATGAGCAGCAGGTGGCTCGACTTCAACTCATCGAACAGGATGTTGGGCCGTTTCGACTCCGCCTGCATCGAGGTGAAGAACTCCAGCGTGTCCTCCTCGGTGATGACAAAGTCGGGCGAGGCCGAAATCCGGCCGAGCAGGTGAAACACGGTCGGCCCGGATGCGTTTCGCGTCTCGGACGACAGGTCCTGGTTGTGATTGGGCGCATAGGCCAGCGACAGGGTCCGGGCGGACCCGCCGTGGCGCTCCTCGTCCAGCGCCTGCTCGATCAGGGTATCGAAGGTCGTCGTGACAAAAAGGTTGAAATGCCGGATGCGGGCCAGCTGGCGGAGCGGCTCGGGAATGGGCGGGGTCAGTTCCTTCAGCAGGTTGCGGATGCGTGGATAGACTTCCTCCCGGCGGCCCCCTCCTTGCAGGTAACGGCAGACCACCTGATGCAGGGCGTCGTCACCCTGGCAATCTGTTGCCGGCAGGCGCAGGCGCTCGGCCAGCTTCATGGCCAGCAACCGTTGCAGTGGCATCTCCCTGCCTTTGCCGTCCGGCACATTCAAGAGTTCGGCCCCGATGATGGGAATCACTTTCCGCTCCTCTATGAACTCGAGGATGTCATCCCAGAAGAACTCCTGAAGTACTGGAGCCGGAGAAAGCATGAAGTGCCAGAGGGTTACTTGGCCCTAAAGCGTAGTCCAGACAACTTTACCCTCCCGGGCCGGTCAACCCGGGCTCGCCAGCCCGGGCATTTGTTTGCAGGGTGCGGCATGCTGATTCGCCTCGCGGTATTTGTGCTCGAACATTCCCCCCTGCTGCGGCGGCTGCTCTGGCGCTGGTGGTATGGGCGGCTGGCCGGGAAACAACCGGCGGGCGACTGGACCTTCATGAATTACGGCTGCGCGCCGCCCGGCGGCGCGCAGCTCGCGCTCGACCCGGCGGAGGAGCCCGACCGGTTTTGCATCCAGCTCTATCATCAGGTGGCTGCCGCGGTTGATCTCGCCGGCCGGGAGGTGCTCGAGGTCGGTTCCGGCCGCGGCGGCGGCGCCAGCTTCATCGCCCGCCACCACCGGCCCGCGAAGATCACCGGCGCCGATTT
Organism: Opitutaceae bacterium; assembly: GCA_043745015.1. GTDB lineage: Bacteria > Verrucomicrobiota > Verrucomicrobiia > Opitutales > Opitutaceae > Lacunisphaera. Next base: position 11,626 of record JAYTUA010000128.1, read on the forward strand.
CTCCCCCCAGGCCGTGGCGCTCTGCCAGAAACGCCACGCCGCCATCGCGAACCTTGCGTTCACCGTGGGCGATGCCGAGCAACTGCCGTTTCCCGACGCCAGCTTTGACGCCGTCCTGAATGTGGAGAGCAGCCATTGCTACGGGCACATTGAAAAATTCTTTGCCGAGGCGGCCCGCGTCCTGCGCCCGGGCGGCTGGTTCCTCTACACCGATTTCCGCCCCGCCACCGAAGTCCCCGCGTGGCACGCCGCGCTGGCCGCGCAACCCGGCTGGGAACGCGTGGCCCACGAGGACATCACCAGCGCGGTGGCCGACGCCCTGCTGGCGGATGACGAACGCAAGCGGAAGCTCATCGCGGAATTCATCCCGCCCTCCTTCCACCATCTCTTCGGCGAATTCGCCGGGCTGGTCGGCGGCCAGATGTATGAGGGCTTCCGGAAACGGGAAATGTTGTACCACCGCTTTGCGTTCCGGAAGAGATAACCGGACTTTCCACCACGGATTACACGAATGATCACGGATTAATAATCCTTACCTGTCATCCTGAGCGCGGCGAAGGATCCAGCAGCACGACCGCTGGCGAACATCATTCTGGATTTGAGCCCTGTCGCCTTCGGCTCGGTAGCTTCGCTCCGCTCAGAATGACTTGGAAACTGGCTTTCGTGTGATTCGTGTGTTTCGTGGTTAACTCTTCCTCCTCTCACCCCATGCGCCCCCTCCTGCCCCTCACCCTCGCGACGCTGCTGCTGGCCGGCTGCGTCTCCTCCTCCCGGCCCGCTGCTGCTCCAGCCGCTGCTGCGCCCACGGCGACCGCCACCTCCCACTTCGACCTCCCGGCCACCGACGACGGCCTGCCCGGCGCCGGCCCGGTCCGCCGCTACGACTGGTTCAAGAAACTCTGGCGCGAACGCCGCACCGCCTGGGCGGCGCGCGTGCAACAGGACCAGCACGCCATCGTGTTCCTTGGCGACTCCATCACGCAGGGCTGGCACGATGACTTTGACGGCTCCTTCCCCGAGCTGAAGACCGCCAATCGCGGCATCAGCGGCGACACCACCCGCGGCGTGCTCATCCGCCTGCAGGAGGATGTGCTCTCCCTCAACCCCCGCGCCGTCGTGCTGCTCATCGGCACCAACGACCTCGAGGAAAAGGCCGGGCCCTGGACCATCGCCACCAACTTCCGCCTGATCCTGGACGGACTCAAGCAACACAACCCTGCGATGCCGGTCGTCGTTTGCGAGGTCATGCCCAGCTCGCACGACAAGAAACGGCCGGCCTATCTCATCCGCCGGCTCAACCAGCTCATCCACGAGGCCACCGCCGACCAGCCCCAGGTCACCGTGGTCGAAACCTGGAAACTTTTCGCCAGCGCCCAGAACGACGCCAAGCCCGAGGAGTTCCCCGACCTGCTGCATCCGGGCAACGCCGCCTATGCCAAGTGGGCCGCGGCGATCCGGCCCGTGTTCGCCACGCTCGGCTTCCTCGACACCGAACCCGACAATTTCACCATCGAGAATGATTTCGTGAGCCTCTTCAACGGCCACGACCTCACCGGCTGGGGCTACCGCCCGACCACGGAGGCCGATATCAAGAGCGCCCGGGGCTGGCAGACTTCGTCCCCCGACGCCGCCGGCTGGCCCGTCGTCAAGGACGCGGTCAGTTTCGCCGGCCTCACCGCCAGCCCGGAAGGCCGCTTTGTGGCGAAGAACGGCCGGCTCGTCGTCACCGTGCCCACGGAAGGCCGCCGCGTCCAGCAGCTCTGGACCACACAGGAGTTTCCGAAGAATTTCGTCCTCCGGCTCCAGTTCCGCGCGATTCCCAACACCGACAGCGGCATCTATGTGCGCGGTCCGCAGCTCCAGTGCCGTGATTACCTGATCGCCGGCCCCTACACGAAACTGGAACATTACCGCGCGCAGGACTGGAACGATATTGAAATCACCGTGAAGGACGGTGCCGCCCGCTGCACCTGCAACGGCGAGGTGCTGGAGGAAGCGATGAAAGTTCCCGCGACCGGCCCGATCGGACTCGAAGGCGACAAGGGCCAGATGGAATACCGCCGCCTCCGCCTGATGGAACTGCCGGCGCAGTAGCGCCGGCATCGTTCATCGTCCAATTTTTATTGTTCATCGTTCATTTCCAGGCATCGCCCGCGGCGTGCCGCCGGATCGAAATGACCATTGAACGATGAAAAACAAACCGTGATTAATTCTCTTCGGCTCCCTGCTTCATCACTTTCCCCGCCACCCAGTCCGCCGCCCGGTTCAGCCGCAGCACGAACAGCGCCCACCTCAGCCCGAGCGCGGCCCAGCAGCCCCAGCCCAGCAGCCAGTAGTTGCGGCGGATGGCGAATTTCTTCCAGCCGTAGCCGTCCATGAGCTTGTTCATGTCACCGCCCTGGTCGTCCTCCCCGTTGATCATCGAGCCGAAAGGGATTTCCTCCAGCCCGCGGTAGACATCGCCCCACCGGACCCAGATGTTCAGGAACGCCGTCGCGCCGATGCAGAAGAAAACATAGCGGCAGGCGCCCCATTTGAATTTCTCCGGCAGCTGCACCCAGAAGAACAGCATGAACAGCGTGCTCAGGTAGAACTCCCCGCCCACGCCGCCGAACGCGCTCCACCAGAATTCCTGGCGGTGCTCCGGCATGCGCCAGGTCATGTAGCCTTGCAGGCCGGCCAGCGCCACCGCCGCCACCATCGGCCAGACCTTGCGTTCCAGCCAGCCGACGGCGAACAGGATGCCGAACATCAGCAGCAATCCAAAGTAGACGAAATGGGAGTAAACCGGCTCCACCGGCGTCCAACCGAAGGGCAGCGGGGTCGCCCGGAACCCGCACAACCACGCCGCCGTGGCGTGGCCAAACTCGTGCATCCACACGTGAAATCCGACCAGCACGAATTTCAGCGGCGTGAGGTGCACCAGCCACACGAAACCCAGCAGCAGCGGCGGCACAAAGGTGTTCACCTTCCAGTTATCGAAGCGGAACAGGGTGAACTCATCGTCGGCCGGGTCGCGCGGCACCACGACCGGCGGGGTCAGCAGGCCCTTCGGCGCCGGCGGCACGGGCGGATGAAACGCGGCGAGATGCGGCTTCTTGCGCGGATTCGCCGCCTCCGCTTGCCGCTGCTGCTCGCGCAGGTGCTCCGCCAGCCGGTCATGCGCCGAGCGCAGTTGCTGCCGCTGCGCGTCCAGCTCCGGGTTGGCCACGTCGGCCGCGCCGCTCTTCCCTTTGAGCAGCGTGAAATTCTTTTTCATGAACGTCCGCTCCAGTTCCTCCAGGGAAACGCCCGGCGGCACGCCGAGCAAGGCGTGACAATCGGCGAGTTCGCTTTCGTTCATTCTCCGGCAGGCTGGCTGGCCCGGCCGGTCGGGCCAAGACCCAAGTTGCAGCCAGACTTCAGCAGACGCGCATTGCAGGATGCGCAGCCTTGCTTCCATTGACCCGGGTGCTTGATTGCGCGTCATGTTCTCCCCGATGCCCGTGTCCAGCCTTGGCCGCCGCCGCCGCACTTGGGCTCGCCAGCACCTGATCTTCCTTTATCTGGCGACGCTGGCCTGGGCGGCGGCGGACGATCCGGCGGCGGGGCCGACCAACCGGCTCATCCACGAGAGTTCACCCTACCTGCGGCAGCACGCGCACAATCCCGTGGATTGGTATCCGTGGGGCCCGGAGGCCTTCGCACAGGCCAAGGCCCTGAACCGGCCGATCTTCCTCTCGATCGGCTATTCGACGTGCCACTGGTGCCACGTGATGGAAAAGGAGTCGTTTGAAAATCCCGAGATCGCCCGGTTGCTCAACGAGAATTTCGTCTGCATCAAGGTGGACCGCGAGGAGCGGCCGGATCTCGACCGCGTCTACCTGACCTTCCTGCAGGCCTCGACAGGCGGAGGCGGCTGGCCGATGTCGCTCTGGCTGACGCCGCAGCTCAAGCCCTTCCTGGGCCGCACCTACCTCCCGCCCGAGGACCGCGCCGACCAGGTCGGCTTGAAAACCCTCATCACCCACATCGCCCGGATGTGGGCGGAGCAGGGCGAACAGATCACGGCGCAGGCGGGCGAGATGCTCGCCGCCCTCAACCCCGGCACGCCTGCCGGGGGCGGTGTGCTGCCCGTCGCGGAACTGCGGCAACGCGCCCTGGCCCAGCTGCAAAAAAACTACGATGCGACGAACGGCGGGTTTGAAGCCGCCCCCAAGTTTCCCGGGGCCGTGACACTGGAGTTCCTGCTCGATGTCGCGGCCACCGATCCGGCGCCAGCGGCGCGCGCCTCCGCAAGGCAGATGCTCCACCACACCCTCGACCGGATGGCGGCGGGTGGTATTCACGACCAACTCGGGGGCGGTTTTCACCGCTACTCCGTCGATGCGCAATGGCGGATCCCCCATTTTGAAAAAATGCTCTACGACCAGGCGCAGCTCGTGTCTGTGTATCTTTCCGCCGGACAGCTGACGACGGACGCCGCGCTGTTCGCGACGGCCCGGGACACCCTGGCCTACGTGGAGCAGCGCATGACGGATCCCGCCGGCGGTTTCTACTCGGCCGAGGACGCGGACAGTGCCACGGCGGACGACCCGGGCACCGGGCGTGAAGGCGCCTTTTATCTCTGGACCGAGGCGGAGATCGCCGGGGCGTTGGGGCCCGACGCCGCGACGCTGTTCAATTTCGTGCACGGCGTGCAGCCCGGCGGCAACGTTGCGGGCGAGGGCACGGCGGATTTCGCCGGCCGCAACATCCTGCGCCGCGAACACAGCCCCGCCGAAGCGGCCGCCAAGTTCGGCCTGGCGGAATCCGCCGTGCAAACCGCCCTGCGGGCGGCCCGGCAGAAGCTGGCCGCCGTCACGGCCACCCGGCCCCGGCCGGCGCGCGACGACAAGATCGTCACCGCCTGGAACGGACTGATGATATCCGCCTTCGCGCGCGGCTCCTGCCTCCTTGGCGAACCCGCGCTGGCGGCCACCGCAGCCCGCGCGGCGGAATTCATCCACGCCAATCTCTTCGACGCCACGACCGGCCGGCTGGCCCGCAGCTTCCGCGCAGGTCGCCGCAGCGGCGACGCCTTTGCCGAGGACTATGCTTGCCTGATCCAGGGCTTGCTCGACCTGTATGAGGCTGATCTCAACCACCACTGGCTGGAGTGGGCGGTGCAATTGCAGGCGAAGCAGGATGCCATCTTCTGGGACGCGCAGGGCGGCGGCTACTTCGCCAGCTCCGCCGACGATCCGAACGTGGTGCTGCGCCTCAAAGAGGACATCGACGGGGCCGAGCCGTCGGCCAATTCCGTCGCCCTGCGCAATCTCGCCCGGCTCGCCGCCCTGTTGCACCGTGACGAGTGGCGCGCCCGGGCCGAGCACCTGGCGCGGGCCTTCGTCCAGTCGCTCGACCGCGATCCCGCCGCGCTCGCCCAGATGCTGGCGGCGAGCGGCAGGCTGCAGGACCCGGCCCAGCAAATCCTCATCCAAGGCGAGGCCGGCGACCCGGCGGCCGGCCGGCTGCTGCATGAGGTGTGGTCGCGTTTTCTGCCCCGCAAGGTTCTCCTGCTGATCGACGCGCAAAGCCGGCCCTGGTTCGAGCAACAGGTGCCGTTCATCGCCGCCCTGCCAGCCAACGTTCCCGGGAAAGCCACCGCCTACGTCTGCAAGAATTTTTCCTGCCAGCTCCCCACGAGCGATCCGGCCAAACTGGCGGCTCAGCTGAACCACTCTGCCGCCAACGACCGGTAGGAAAGGCGGGCCCTCGCTTGGCCCCTCCCCAGAGGCATCTCACCACTAAGGTGTAGGTATCACGGCTCGGCGCAGCCATCGATTAGATCACTCCCTATGAAGACGTTTACCCCCCTTCAACGCTTGCTCCTCAACGTGCTGCTGCTGGCCAGTCTGGCCGGCTCCCTCCAGTCGGCGCAGACCCCCGCCCTGCAGAAATTCCCCTTCAACTCCAAAAGCGGCAAGGCCGAGCACATGATGTTCACCGCCATCCCCGCCGTGGAGTCGGGCCTTGGGGTGGAAAATCCCTATGACGATCCGGCCATGTGGGCCGATCGCTACACCGAGTTCCAGACGGGGGCCGTCGGCTCCGGCCTCGCCATTGGCGATGTCGACGGCGACGGGTTGGCGGACATCTTCGTCGCGAACAAGACGAAGCCGAACAAACTGTTCCGCCAGGTGGCGCCGTTCAAGTTCGTCGACATCACGGAGCAGGCCGGCGTCGCCGGGCCGCCGGCCGCCAACGGCGTCGGCTGGAAGACCGGCGTCACGATGGCCGACTTCAACAACGACGGTTTCCTCGACCTCTACGTCTGCCGTTTCAACGCCCCGAACCTCCTCTACCTCAACGACGGCCACGGGCACTTCAAGGAGGTGGCCCACCAGGCCGGGGTCGATCTCGTCTCCGGCAGCGTCGTCGGCGCCTTCGAGGACTACGACCGCGACGGTTTCCTCGATCTGTTTGTCCTGACCAACATCCAGGACGCCAAGCGCTCGCCCGACGGCGAGGTATGCCACCTTTACCACAACCGCGGTGACGGCACCTTCGCGGACGTGACGGCCAAGGCCGGCATCTCGCACGAGCCGGCCCACGGCCACTCCGCCACATGGTTCGACTACAATGGCGACGGCTGGCCGGACCTCTATGTGTCCAATGATTTCGCCGCGCCCGACCACTTCTACCGCAACAACGGCGACGGCAGCTTCACCGACGTCCTCGCGACGGCCGTCCCGCACACCACGTGGTTCTCGATGGGCTCGGATTTTGCCGACATCAACAACGACGGGCTGCCCGACCTGTTTGTCGCCGAGATGGCCGGCACCACGCACTACAAGTCCAAAGTCTCGATGGGCGACATGGGCGGACTGGTGAACTACATGGACACGCTTGTCACGCCGCAGTACATGAAGAACGCGGTGTTCCTGAACACGGGCGCGGACCGCTTCCGCGAGGTCGCCAAGATGACCGGCCTCGGCTCCACCGACTGGAGCTGGTCGCCGCGCTTCGAGGACCTCGACAACGACGGCTGGGTGGACCTGCACGTGACCAACGGCATGGTGCGCCCCTTCATCGACTCCGACCTGCTCAACCAGATCAAGCAGCTCCAGTCGCAACGCGAGATCATCGCCCTGATCAAGAGCAAGCCGCCGCAGAAGGAGACGCACCTCGCCTTCCGCAACGACCACAACCTGCGCTTCGCCAAGGTGCAGAAGGACTGGGGCCTCGACCACAGCGCCGTCAGCTTCGGCTCGGCCACCGCCGACCTCGACAACGACGGCGACCTCGATCTTGTCTATGTGAACTTCGAGGACAACCTCAGTGTCTACCGCAACGACTGCCCCGCGGGCAACAGCATCATCGTCCAGCTCAGGGGCACCCTGAGCAACAAGTCCGGCGTCGGGGCGCAGGCCATCGCGCACACCGACCAGGGCGTGCAGACCCGCCGCCTCACCGTGGCGCGCGGCGCCCTGTCATCCTCCGAACCCATCCTGCACTTCGGTCTCGGCACCAGCACCAGCGTCGCCGCGCTTGAAATCCGCTGGCCGAGCGGTCAGGTGCAGAATTTCACCAACCTCGCGGCCAACCAGCGCTACCTCATCACCGAGCCGGCCGGCCGCGCCAAGCTGTCGGCGGCCGGCCTCACCCGGCCGGTTGACCAGGGGTTGCTGCGCGACGAGGCGTCCACCCTCGGCCTCGATTTCGTCAATCTGGAACGCCTGTTCGACGACACGAAGCGGCCGGGGCAGTCGCTGCTGCCGAACCGCATGAACACGCTGGGCGGCGGCCTCGCGTGGGGCGACGCCAACGGCGACGGCTTCCCCGACCTGTTCTTCGCCGGCGCCGCGGGTCACGGCAGCGCGCTCTATCTCAACGACGGCCGCGGGCATTTCGCGCGGTCGCACATGCAGGAGCCGTGGGACGACACGATCGAGCGCGAAGCGATGTCCGCCCTCTTCCTCGACGTGAACCGCGACGGCGCGATGGACCTGCTCGTCGTCTCCGGCAGCACCGAAGCCGACAAGGGCAGCGACCTGCTCCGCAGCCATCTTTACCTGAACGACGGCCACGGCAAATTCACCGAGGCCCCGGCCTCGCAGTTCACGGTGCCGCCGGCCTCGTCCTCGGTCGTGGTGGCCGGCGACTTCGAGCACAACGGCGCCCTCGGCCTCTTCCTCGGCGGCCGCGTGGTGCCGGGCGAATACCCGACCACGCCCGACTCCGCGCTGCTGGCGAACCGCGACGGCAACCTGGTGGACGTGACCGACCAGGCCTGCCCGGCGCTGCGCAAGTGCGGCATGGTGACCGCCGCACTCTGGACCGACGCCGATGGCGACGGCTGGGTCGATCTGCTTGTGACCGGCGAGTTCATGCCGCTGCGGCTCTTCCACAATAACGGCAACGGCACCTTCACCGAGACCACGACCCAAGCCGGCTTCGCCGACCAGAGCGGCTGGTGGAATTCGCTCACCGCGGCCGACCTCAACCACGACGGGGCCATCGACTACATCGCCGGCAACGTCGGCCTGAACACCAAATACAAGGCGAACAAGGACCACCCCGCCATGATCTACTACGCCGACTTCGACGGCACGGGCAAAGCCGAGGTCGTCGAGAGCGAATTCGAGGGCGACAAACTCTTCCCGGTGCGGGGCCGCAGCTGCAGCTCGCGCGCCATGCCGGCCCTGCGGAACAAGTTTCCGACTTTCCACGACTGGGGCGCGGCGCTCCTGCCTGAAATCTACTCCGATGAAAAGCTCAGCAAGGCCTTCCACCTTTCCGCCACGCAGCTCGCTTCCGGCGTGTTCCTGAACGACGGTCACGGGCATTTCACCTTCCGCGAACTCCCCCGCCTGGCGCAGACCTCGCCCATCTTCGGCGTCGCGGCGCTCGATCTCAACGGCGACGGCCATGTGGACATCGTCGCCGTACAGAACTTCGCCGGCCCGCAGGTCGAGACCGGCCGCTTCGACGGCGGCATCAGCCTCCTCCTGCTCGGCGACGGCCAGGGCGGCTTCACCCCCGCCACCCCGGCGCAGAGCGGCCTGTGCATCCCCGGCGACGCCCGCGGCCTCGCGGTCGGCGACTGGAACCACGACGGCCGGCCCGACTTCGTGGTGACGCGCATCAACGAGAACGTCCTGGCCCTCGCCAACCATGGCACCGACGGCCAGGCCTTCTGCGTCAAGCTCGCCGGTGCGCCCGGCAACCTCGACGCCATCGGCGCCCGGGTCAGCGTCAAATTCCCCGACGGCAGCAGGCAGGCGTCCGAGCTCTACGCCGGTTCCGGCTACCTGGCGCAATCCGAGCCGCTGGCGTTTTTCAGCTACGTCATAGGCCAGGCTCCGGCGACGATCGAGGTCACCTGGCCGGATGGCGCGAAGACCAGCCATCCGTTCAAGGCCGGTGTCGACCGCCTCACGCTGGAACGAAAGTAAAGATCCCCCGGAGCAAACCCCGGGGGATTTCCTTCTGGTTTGTTTTGTGGGAGCGACCTTGGTCGCGACCGTCGCGGCCAGCACGCTCCCACGTCATCAAACCAAAACCTGCTCCGGGGCATCAGACCCACGGTGAGCAAGCTCGCCGCAGTCCGCCCGCCGCCCCCGGGCGGTCGTACAGTGTTAGCGCAGCGTGGTCTGTTGCGGTTTGGACCGGGCTGGCAACTGTCGGGACACCCATGAAATCACGCCTGCACCCCCGGCCATCGGTTTTCCTGACCTGCCTGCTCGCCGGCCTCGCCGCTCTGACCGCCCGCGGCCAGCCCTCGGGCGGCCCCTATGGCCCGCAGCCCAAAACCTACGCGGTGCCGAAGAATGCCGCTCACGTTTACTACGTCGCTCCTGACGGCAAAGCCGACGCTGCTGGCACGATCGAATCGCCCACGACCATCGAAACCGCCCTGGCCAGAGTGGTCACGGGTGACGCGATCATCCTGCGCGGCGGCACCTACCGCACAGGCGGCCTCGTGCTCAACCAGGGCATCACCCTGCAACCCTACCGCGACGAGAAGCCCGTGCTCAAGGGCACGGAGGTCGCCACCAAGTGGGAATCCCTGCGCGACGGCGTCTGGCGCACCAAGTGGACCACCCTCTTCCCGTGCAAACCGCGGGACTGGTGGCAGCGCAATCGCGAGGGCATGCGCACCCCCCTGCACAAATTCAACAACGACCTCGTCTTCATCGACGGCCGCGCCTTTCAATCCGCCGGCTGGGAAGGCGAGCTGACCGAAAACACCTACTCCATCGACTACGACAGCGGCTACGTCTTCATCAAGTCAGACCCGACCGGCCGCCTCGTCGAGATCACCGCCCGGGACAGCGCCCTCGTCGTCACCGGCAAGGCCGCCCATGGCAAAGCCGCCGATCACCAAGGCCCGGCCATCCGCGGGATCATCTTCACCCAATACGCCTACCGTGCGCTCGAGGTGGAGGGCCAACGGGGCTCGGTGTCGCCCAACGAGGAGCCGACGGACGATCCCATCGGCGTGGCCGATCCCGCCACCTTCGGCAAGGAGGTCATCGGCACACTGCTCGAGGACTGCACCATCACGCATTGCTCCCGCGTCGGCGGCTACTTTCGCGGGGACAAGCTCATCATCCGCCGCTGCCTCGTCAGCGACACCAGCACCGAGGGCCTCTATGTCATCGGCTCCTCCGACTGCCTGATCGAGCAATGCCTCATCGCCCGCAACAACGTCGAGCAGCTCACCGGCTACTACCCGTCGGCCGTGAAGATTTTCAACCAGACGCGCCGCGTCACCTTTCGCGACAACCTGGTGCTCGACAACCCCTACTCCAACGGCGTCTGGTATGACGTCGGCAATGTGGACGGCGTCTTCGTCAACAACTGGATCGAGGGCTGCCTCGACGGCCTGTTCTTCGAGATCTCCAAGGGCATCATCTGCGCCGGCAACGTCTTCGTCAATTGCAACAAGGGCATCCGCATCCTCAACAGCTCGAACGCCCGCGTCCATCACAACACCCTGGTCAATGCCATCGCCTCCTTCGAACGCAACGAACGCAGCGCCACGGGCGATCATTTCGCCTGGCATCCCGCCACCGGCCCCGACGTCGCCGAACGCGAGGGTCACGTCTTCACGGGCAATCTCATCGTGGGGGACGCGCGCTTTCCCCGGGCCCTCCTCCGCGCCGAGCAGGCCCCGGGGCTGAAGGGCAAACTCACCCAGCCCATGTTCACCGCCGTCGACCACAACGTCTACGTCCGCCCCGCCGACAGCGCGCTGAAAAGCCTCGTCACCTGGAGTCCCGGTGACGGCGAGGTCAACCAGTTCGAGTTCAAGACGCTCGCGGAGCTGCAGGCGAAGCTCCCGCCCTTCGAGGCCCACAGCTCGGCGCTGGACCTCGCGCCCGGCGCCGTGCTCCGCAGCCCCGACCTGAAAAATTTTGCCCTCAGCCGCGCCCTCCCGGTCAGCGCCCCCTTGCCCGCCGACATCGCCGCCCTCCTGGGCTGGCCGAAACAGGAAACCTACGCCCCCGGCGCTTATCAGCCGAAGTAAGGCAGAGGTCAGCTTGGATAAATTTGACTTAACCTGCATGTCATTCTGAGCGCAGCGAAGCTACCGAACCGAAGGCGACAGGGCTCAAATCCAGAATGATGTGCGGTGCGATCGTGCCGATGGATTCTTCGCTTCGCTCAGAATGACAGTAGGTCGGGGTTTACTTGTCGGCCATAGTCCCGCCATTGCGGGACGACGGCTGATCCCCGACATGTTAGGTTCGCGTCGGGCCTAAAGCCCGACCTACCGCAAACAAACCGACTCCCGGGATTTCGGTGATTGCTCGAGGGCCCGTGTCTCCACGGGCCGCGGATGGCGGGGACGCTGACCCGCCACTGGATGCTTGCCTCCCGCGCGGCGCTCCGCCGATATGGCGGTGATGACAGTGTCGCCCCATGCCCGCCGCCTGCTTGGCCGCCAGCGCTTCCCGCGCCCGGCCACCCGGGCGTTCAGCCTGGTGGAGCTGATGATCGCGGTGCTCATCCTCAGCCTGCTGTTTTTCATGGCCGTGCCGACCTACCAGCGCATCCAGCGCAAGGCCCGCGCCACCACCGTGGTCAATGACTTCCGGGTCTTCGCCGCCGCCTTCCAAGCCTACGCCCATGAAAAGGGTTCCTGGCCCGCCGAATCCGCCGCCGGCGTGATACCCACCGGCATCACCAGCCAGGATCTGCAGACCGTCACTTGGTCCGTCCGGACCCCGATGGGCGGAAAATTCGACTGGGAGTACAACCAGGTTCATCCCGGCGGCACCACACCCGGCGGCAAATGGCACGCGGCCCTCGCCATCAACGGCACGAGTGACGCGCCGCTGATCGTCGATGCCGACCTCATGCAGGAAATCGACGAGGCCCTCGACGACGGCGATCTCAACACCGGGAACTTCCGCACGGGCTTTGGCGACTGCCCCATCTTCATTCTCGAACCCTGATGGCCGCCGGAACCTACAGTGTCACGCTCCACCACCTCGCCCCCGGCGCGGCGGCGGCCGGCTTGGGTTATCCGGACGAGCAGTTGCCGAGCGTCACGCCCGCCCAGCTCCGGGAAATGCTGCTCGCCCTCGGCCAGGTGGCCGCGCGGCTGAACATCTACGAACCCTCCACCCCGGAGATTCGCGTCAAGACCGATCGCGAGGTGTATGTGATCCGCACCCGCTATCGCAAACTGTGCTTTGTCGGCCGCGAGGCCCTGCTGCGCGGCGAAGAACATTCCGTGGAGTTCATCCTGGCCACGATCTCCGGGCTGGCCGAGCCGGAGGTGAAAACCGTCGCCCCGCGCGTCTTTGAGCGTCCCTCCAGCACTGCGCCCACCAGCCTGTCGTCCGGCGCCGGTTTCCCCGACTGGGCCAAGGTCGCCCTCATGCTGCTCCTGAGCGTGGCCTGCCTCGGTGGTGGCGGCTGGATGCTGTTCCGCCCCGCCCGCTCGCTCGCGCCCAAGTTCACCCTCATGTCCGCCGGCGAGTCCACCTCCCTGCTCAGCCGGGTCGCCGGCGAATATCACACCGGCACCCTGGAGGGTGACCGCCGCCTCATCATCGGCACCGACGGCACCCTGCGCATCGCCAAATACGGCCCCGCCCAGGCCATCGCCGAGGAGATCATCCGCACGGCCCGCGGCGCCAAGCAGGCCGGCCAGCCCGCCCTCGCCACCAGCGACCCCTACGTGATGACCATCAAGGATGCCGACAACGTCATGCTGTACGGCCAGAATTATAAGCGCGTCACGCCCTAACCCGGCGCACAGGGCCGGGTAGGTATCAAGTAACAAGGTCCAAGTGCCAGGGTCGGCCACCGGCATCCCGGCCTCTGCATCCTTGACACTTGTTACCTGATACTTGGCACTTTTGTCCTTATGCCTCACCCCTCAAGCCTCCCGCCTGCGCGGATCGTCCTGCTGACCGGCGTCGCCGGCTCGGGCAAGACCACCGTCGGCCGCCAGCTCGCCACGGAACTGGGCTGGCCCTATCATGAGGCCGATGATTTCCACAGCGCCGCCAACAAGAAGAAGATGGGCCGCGGCCTCCCGCTCGACGACACCGACCGCGCCCCGTGGCTTGCCGCCATCCGCGCCGCGATGGATGAATCCCGGCGCGCCGGCCGGAGCGCCGTGTTCACCTGCTCCGCCTTGAAGGAAAGATACCGCCACGTCCTGCTCGACGGCGCCGCGGGCGTGTCCCTCGTTTTTCTCTCGGGCGACCGCGAGGTTTTGCTGGCGCGCATGCAGCAACGCAGCGACCACTACATGAAACCGGCCATGCTGGAAAGCCAGCTGGCCGCCCTCGAGCCGCCCACCGGTGCGCTCACGCTCGATGTCCGGCAGTCGCCCGCCGAGCTCGTGGCGGAGATCAAACGGGCCCTGTTTTAACCGCGAAGGCCGCAAAGAAACGCGAAGGGGTCCGGCCTTTCCGCTGATGACGCGGATAAACCGGATAGATCCAATCAATGCTTGGCCCTGCTTGCCAGTGGTCTGCTTCGCGTCCCTTGGCGCCTGCCGGCCATAGCCTTGGCGAAGGAGGGACCTTCGCGGTT
>JAYTUA010000129.1:0-6813 GCA_043745015.1 Opitutaceae bacterium
CCCCGACCTACAAACGAGCGGACTGGCCGTGGAAGGCCAACCTGGAGAAAGAACAGGCCTCGCTATTTGATCCTCGGGTTCCGGGTCGCGGCGATCTGCTGGAGTTTGTTGGCGATGCCCATCTCGGACCACGGTTTGACGATGTAGTGGCGGGCGCCCAATTCCAGCGCTTTGGTGATGGTGTCCTTGTCGTTATACGAGGTGCACATCACAACCTCGACCGTGCGGTGCCGGTCGGATTCGGCCAGCTTTTTGAGCACATCCAAGCCGGTCATAAACGCATGCGGATGTCGAGAAAGACCACATCGAACCGCTTTCCGGGGTCGCTTAGCAGCTCCCAGGCCTGCCGGCCGTTCTCGGTCGCCGTAAGCGTATGCTCGGGCATGCGCTCGATAAAGATGGCCATCAGGTCGCGATAACGCGGTTCGTCGTCGGCAATGAGGATGTTCATGCTAGGCGGCCCACCTGTCCTATCGGACTGGATGGGGCGGAATTGAGAAATTTCGCCGGGAGCCAGCTCCGAAGTATCGCTTGCCAGCGGGAGGCTCCGCCTAGAAGGTGTGCCAAATGACTTCCGCCCCGCGTACCGTCGCCATCGTAGGCCGCCCCAATGTGGGCAAGAGCCGCCTGTTCAACCGGCTGGCCCGGAAGCGCATCTCCATTGTCCACGACATGCCGGGCGTCACCCGCGACGTGGTGACCGCGGAGGTCAAGGAGGGCGGCTACATGTTGTTCGACACCGGCGGCCTGGGCCTGACCGGCAGCGACACCCCGGCACGCATCACCAAGGCGTCCGAGGAGCAGGTGCACTTCGCCATCGCCGCGGCCAACGTTATTCTCTTCGTCATCGACGCGCGCGAAGGCGTCACGCCGCTCGACGAGCGCATCGCCCAGCTCCTGCGCCGCAGCAAGAAGACGGTGCTGCTGGTCGCGAACAAGGCCGACAGCGGCAAGGAGAAGATCGCCGAAATCGACTCGTTCTACCGGCTGGGCTTCGGCGAGCCGTTTTATCTTTCCGCCGAACACGGCAACGGCGAGGCCGAGGTGCGCGAGGCCGTGCTGGCCAAGCTCGACCCGGAGCCGGAGCAAAGCGCCGAGGACAAAGCGCGCCTCCACATCTGTTTCGTCGGCCGGCCCAACGTCGGCAAGTCCTCGCTGAGCAACCGCGTGCTCAAGAGCGACCGCCTGATCGTGAGCGACGTGCCCGGCACGACGCGCGACGCCGTGGAGCTGAGTTTCACCTTCCGCACCCGCGAAGGGAAGCTGTGGCCGTTCAAGCTGATCGATACCGCCGGCATCCGCACCAAGACCAAGCTCTCGTCCTCGGTCGAGTATTTCTCCCGCCTGCGCTCCCTGGAGGCCATCCATCAATCCGACGTGGCGTTCATGGTGCTCGACGCGATGGACGGGGTGACGCAGCAGGACAAGGCCATCGCCGGCGAGATCATCAAGGCGCAGAAGCCCATCGTGATCGTGGTCAATAAGTGGGATCTCGTGCACGAAGCCTTCCGCAGCAATCTGCCGGGCATGCACAAATACAAGAACGCCCGTGATTTTCGGACCAAGTTCGAGAAGGCGATGTTCGACGAGCTGTTTTTCACGCCCGGCGCGCCGGTGATGTTTGTCTCCGCCCTGACCGGCCACGAGATGGAGCGCATGCTCCGCAACGCCCGGGCCCTGAACAAGCGCCTCGATATCAAGATCCCGACCGCCCGGCTCAACGCCACCATCATCCAGCTCGCCGACCGTACGCCCCCGCCCGCGATCGGTGGCCTGCGCTTCAAGATCTACTACGCCACGCAGACCTCGAACCGGCCGTTCCGCCTGAAATTGTTCTGCAATCAGGAGCGCAACCTCACCGAGTCCTACCGTCGCTACCTCGAGGCGGGCCTCGTCAAGGAGTTCGGCCTCGACGGGTGCCCGATCCACTTTGATCTCATCGGCAAGAAAAAGGTGCCGATCGAGCAACGACTGGCCTACCGCAAAGCGCGGCTCGAGGCTGGTCTGGTGCGGCCGGAAAAAAACCTCGCGGACGATTTCGATCCGAACCTGCTGGATGATTGAGCCATGACTTCCGGAACGCCCTGGGTATTTATGTGGGAGGGGCTTTATGCCCCGACGGCAACCCACCGCCGCTTTATGTTGGGGCATAAAGCCCCTCCCACACCGATGAATCTCCCTGCCGGAATTTGGCGCCATGCTTAGAATTGTCTTCATGGGCTCCGATGCCATCGCGCTGCCAGCGCTGGACTGGCTCGCGGGCTCAGGTCTGGCGCAAGTAGTCGCCGTTTTCACCCAGCCCGACCGCGCGGCCGGTCGCGGCCAGAAGGTCCAGCTCAACGCCATCAAGCACTGGGCGCAGGCGAGGGGACTGCCCGTGCTGCAGCCTGCCAAGGTCGGCGCGGCCGAGCAACAACAACTCTCTGCGCTCCAGCCCGACTTCACGCTCGTCATGGCCTACGGACACATCCTGAAGCAGGACGTCATCGACACGCCGCGGCTCGGCACCCTGAACCTTCACACGTCAATCCTGCCGAAATACCGCGGCGCCTCGCCGATCCAGACTGCCACGGCCAGCGGCGACCGGGAAACAGGCGTGACCTTGATGAAGATGGTACTGGCCCTCGATGCTGGTCCGTTGGCCGGCGTCGAGCGCGTACTAATCGGGCCGCTCGACACTGCCGCGGAAGTGGAGGCGAGGCTGGCGCAGGCCTGCGTGCCGTTGCTGGCGAGTTGCCTGCCAGCCATTGCCGCCGGCACCCAGAATTTCACGCCCCAGAATGAGTCTGATGCGACGTTCTGCCGCCGCTTGGTCAAGGAGGACGGCGTGCTTGATTTTACTGCTCCCGCCTCCGTGCTCGCGGCGCGCATCAACGGCCTCAATCCCTGGCCGGGTTGCTCGGTCGTCGTCAATGGCCAGCCGGTGAAGATCGGCCTGGCCGACACAGTAGCTGATGACGGAGAATGTAATATAATACGTTACAAAGGGTCGTCCCCCGGCACCGTCCTCGGTCCCGATGCCGACGGCCTGCTGGTGGCGACAGGGCGGGGGACCCTGCGGCTGCGCCTGCTCCAGCGGCCGGGAGGCAAACTGCTGCCCGCGGCCGAATTCCTGCGCGGATTCCCCATCGCACCGGGCACTGTCCTGCCCTCGGCCCCGATGCCGGACCTCACCGCCCGCGCGCCGTTTCCACGCCGCAAGGTCTAAAGCCGTAGCCATGCAGTTCAACCACGGATTACGCGGATAAAACCCGGATGGATACAGTGGCAGGAGCAACCCAACTTATACGCAACTTTTCAAGTCACCAAACTATCAGACTGAATTCTGCTGATTGCTTCCGATTATTTGGCTCTCTATCCATGGTATCCGCGCCATCCGCGGGGAATTCCGAATGCATCGTTCCGGCTAAGGCTTGTTTTTGCCCGCAAATTTCCCAACCTCCCTTTCATGCGTCTCCCCTTTCTCCGCTACGCCGTGACCCTGCTGATGCTGGGCACCACCGCCCTGGCGCAGTACGACCGGGCCGAGCTGGCCAGTCTCCGGCAGGATGTCGTCCTTCTCAGCCAGCGCGTGGGCGAGCTGACGATGGCGGTCGAGCAGCTCACCCGCGACAATGGTGCGCTGCAGGCCAAGACCAGCCAGAGCTACATCACGCTGGAACAGCTCAACAAGGCCGTGGCCGAGACCAACCGCGTGATGCAGGTCGCCCTCGTTGACCAGAAGAAGGAAGTTCTCGCCCAAGTGGCCAGCCAGATGGAGAAGCTCGGGCGCCAGACCAACGCCGCCCTTGATGCGCTGGCGAAGAACCAGGCGACACGCCCGGTGGTGCAAACCACCTTCACCGAGGATTTCCCCAAGGAGGGCATCAATTACACCGTGCAGGCGGGAGATACTTTAGGCGAGATCGCCCGAAAGCATAATGCGAAAGTTCAGGATATAATTAACGCGAGCAAGATCGCCGACCCCGGCAAACTGCGGGCGGGCCAGACCTTGTTCATCCCCCAGGGCAAATAATCATGGCCAAACCACCCATCTCCCGGCTCGGCCGCGGCCTCGGCGCCCTCATCAGCAGTTCCGCCGCCGCCCCCAAATCAACGACGCCGGCCCATGCCGCCCCGTCCCCCGTGGCACCGGTGCAAACCGACGGCCTTCCCGGTTATCGCGAGATCGCCGTGGCGCTCATCGAGCCCAACCCCTACCAGCCCCGCAAGGAGTTTGGCGACGAGGCGCTGGCCGACCTCGTCGAGAGCATCCGCTCCGAGGGCCTGCTGCAGCCCATCGTGGTTCGTCCGGTGGGCGACCGTTTCCAGCTCATCGCGGGCGAGCGCCGCTGGCGTGCCTTCCAGAAGCTTTCCATCAGGACCATCCCGGCGCGCGTGATGACCTCGAGCGATGCCTCGTCGGCCTCCCTGGCTCTCATCGAGAACCTCCAGCGGGCCGACCTCAATCCGATCGAGGAGGCGCACGGCTATGCCAGCCTGATCCGGGATTTCGACCTGACGCAGGACGCCGCCGCCCAGCGGGTCGGCAAGGGCCGCGCGACCGTGGCCAATTCCCTTCGCCTGCTCGCGCTCGAGGCGGAGCTCCAGGGCTACGTCGGCAAAGGCATGCTCAGTGTCGGCCATGCCAAGGTCTTGCTCGGGGTCGAGCATTCCCCCGAACGGTTGGTGCTGGCCCGCCGCACTCTCGAGCAGGGCCTGAGCGTCCGCGCCCTGGAGGAACTGCTCCGGCACAAGTCGGCCGGTGGCACCGGCCGGAAACGCCGCATGCCCGGGTCCACCGCCCTGGCCCTGACCGACATCGAGAAGAAGCTCACCTCTCATCTCGGCGCCCGCAGCACGCTCAAGCATTCGCCCAAGCGCGGTCGCATCATCGTCGAGTATGCCGGCAACGACGACCTCCAGCGGGTCCTCGGCAAGATGGGGCTGACCCTCTGATCGGCCGCTTTCAGCCTTTTAACCGAGCTGGAACTTGGGTTGACAAAGCCCGTCTGACTACGTTGCTTCTGACCCTTATGAGTATCGTCATCAACGTCCTGACTTTCATCCTCATCCTCACCTCCTTGTTCCTGGTGCTGGTTGTGCTCATGCAGCGCGCCAAGACCGATGGCGGCATGGGTGCCGCCATGGCCGGCGGGGCCACGGAGTCCGCATTCGGCGCCGAGACGAGCAATGTCCTGACCGGCGCCACCATCAAGGCCGCCATCGTCTTCTTCGTGCTGAGCTTCGGGCTTTTCCTCGCCAACATCTACCAGTCGAAGCACCGCGAGGCCGGGGACGAGAAATTGCCGGCCATTGTAGCTCCCGCTGCGACGGCGGCCGCTGCTCCGGCGGTTGGCCTGCCCGCCCCACAACCCGCAACTCCAAAGCCGGGCGATGCCAAGAAGCCCTGATCTCCCCAGCCCGGTTTACCACCGGGCTTTGTTTTTTGCGCTGGTCGCGCTCACTGGGGTGGTGGCATCAGCCCAGTCGGATAAATTCAATCTACCCATTGACCGGGCCGCGCCGGGTCAGGCCGACCAGCAGGAAGGCGTGCGCATCCTCGCTGAATTTCGCCAGGCGGGCATCGCCGGGGATTACTGGCTGGCCTTCGACCTGCGCGTCATGCCGCGCCAGGGAACCGAGCGCAGCGTCACCGGCACGCTTCTCGGCATGCGCGGGCCGTCCGGTCCGCTTTCCCGGCTCAATGTGGCAGGCCAACACTGGTTGATCGAGTCGGGCCCGCAGCCCGAGGCGTGGACCACCCCGGCCGGCGGGACAGGCGAGCCTGTGCCGGCGGGAGTCGGGCAGGCGGTGGCTGATACCGGCCTGACCGTGTTCGACCTGCAAATGCCGTTTCTTTATTGGACAGACTTCATCTATGAGGGGCAGGCCAAG
Organism: Opitutaceae bacterium; assembly: GCA_043745015.1. Classification (GTDB taxonomy): domain Bacteria; phylum Verrucomicrobiota; class Verrucomicrobiia; order Opitutales; family Opitutaceae; genus Lacunisphaera. The sequence goes on from JAYTUA010000129.1 coordinate 5,878, forward strand.
GTCCGGGGCCGGCCGACCCACAGCTTCATTCTCCGTCCGCCGCCGGGCTATGCGCCGCCCCAGCCGGGGCTCACCGGTGTCCGCGTGCTGATCGACGCCCAGTTCCAGGCCATGGTACAGGCCGAGGAGCTCGGCGCCAAGGGCGCAGTCGAGAAGTCCATCGTCCTGCTCGACCTGAAGAAAGTGGGGGAGCAGTGGCTGGTGAAGACCATTGATGTGCGTGACCTGCGCAGCCGGGACAAAACCCGGCTGACCATCAGGGCCGTCGCCCTCAATCTGTCACTGCCGGCGGAGATTTTCTCCCCCGGCAACCTGCTCGCGGATCCCCCGTCCATCCCGGTGGGCCAGATCGTGCGTTTCTGAGCGGCCGGAGTCACCACGAAATACACGAAGCACACGAAAATGAATCCAGGAATTTCCTTATTTGCGCCGGGCTTGGTTACTTTGGTGTATTTCGAGTGTTTCGTGGTTAAACCTCAGGTGCACTGATCCATGTCCGACAAGGCCGCGCGTCCGTTTCCCCTCCAGCTGGAAGTCGAGTTGCTCGACCGGCTGAGTGAACCGGTGCGCGAGGGCCGGGCCAAGTCGGTCAGTGAGATCATCCGCACCGCGCTGGAGCGCTACGACTTTGCGAACATCATCGTCATGCGTCCGGCGCAGCTGCTGGTTTCCGTCCGCCTGCCGGCGGAAATCCGGCGCAACCTGAGGCAGATTTCCCGGACCAAACACACCAGCGTCGGCCAGCTCGTGCGCGCCGCCGTCGAGGCCTACCTGCCGCAGCTGGAGTCGGGTGCGGTGGACCAGCTGGAGATGCCGATCGCGCCCGTGCCGACGGTTACCGAGTCCGTCCTCGCGCCCCGGCGGAAACGGGCGCGCAAGAAGTCGCGGACGAAAAAGCGGTGAGGTGATCTCTGAATGTGGGAGGGGCTTTACGCC
>JAYTUA010000130.1:0-6782 GCA_043745015.1 Opitutaceae bacterium
GTCCGCAGCATCGGCCAAAACGGTTTGGGATTCGGCACACGGTCCGGCGTCTCGCGCACGGCAACCGCAAACACAATCATCGCGACGGCGGCAGGCAGCACTGCCAGCCAAAGCACATGACGAAACGGCCATCCGGCGGCCAGCAGAGCGGTGGCGATCAGCGGCGCAGCAATGGCACCGAGGGTGTCCATCGTGCGCTCGAAACCGAACGCGCGGCCGTAAGTCTCGGGCGTGACGGATTCAGCCAGCAACGCCTTGCGGGCGGGGCGTGCGCAATCCGCGTGCGATCCATGAGAGCACCCGCCCCGCGAGGACCGTCGGCCACACCGTCGCGCTCGCAATGAGGGCTGCTCCAGCCGTCATCACCGCGTAGCCGGCAACGCCGAGCGGTTTCCTGTGCGCGAGCCGGTCAGTCCACCAGCCGCCGAAAAGCTTCGCGGCACTGGAGAGCCCATCTGCCACACCCTCGACGGTGCCGAGCAATCCAGCGGCAAGGCCCATCGAGGCCAGCAAGGCGGGTAAAAGCGCGGTGATCGCCTCGTAACTCAGGTCGCTGAACAGCGAGCCGAGGCCAATGCCGAGCACCGTGGCATTGAGCCAATTCGAGGTGCGCCGTGGTGAACTCATAGTCACAAACTAGGCACCGGCCATTTGTGCAGCCAGCAGGTATTTGCCGTCACATTTGCACGCACTCAAAACAGCCATTCCGAAAATACCTGGAGCAGCAGGCGTGGCCCGCCTTGCCGCTCTGGTCGCAGTGTGCGCCCGACGCTGCCCATCACCAGCCAGCCGTCACGGACTTTGCGCGCTACACCGAAGTTCACGAGCGGGTTGTGCGCCGCGGTGTTTTTGACTGGCACGGTGTCGTAAAGCTCCACGCCGACCGTCCACGCATCGGTCAGGGCGTATTGAAGGTCCGCCCCACCGGCGAGTTCATCACTCACGCCGCGAGCGGCGATAAATTTGTAGCCGATCTCGGCTTGCACGGTTACGCGCCCCCACGATTTGCCAAGGATCAGTGGCACGCGGTATCGCCAGTGACCGTCGCCGATGCCCTTGGTTTCGCTGGCCGTAGGCAGCGTGAGCGTCGGGGCGACGCCCACATCCCACGCGCCGGTCTTTTCGTCGGCATCGGCGAAGCGCCATTTGAATTTGAAATCGGTATCAGTGATGCCCGATTGCGAGGGCGTGCCGTTCAGGCGCAACGTCGCGTGGGCCAATGTCGCATTGAACTTGAAGTGCGGCGTAAGGCTGTAACTCACAGCGAAGATCGGGGCGGTGAACGTGCTGCCGTAAGAGGGTTTCCAATAGACCGCGTTGGTGTAATGTCCCAGCCTCTCGGAGCCATACCCGGATCGTCGGTCAGAAAAGGCGGCCCCGCTTGCAGTGAATGGGGCAACGCGATCAGCGAGCCAATCACCAGCATCCAGAAAATCTTGCGCAGGCCGGTGACGTCGGGCTTGCGCATCCGCCAGTAGATGACCACGCCCGAGACTGTAAGGAATAGCAGCGCGCTGCCCCAGAAGAGGCCGAGCACTTTGCCACCGTCGCCGAAGATTTCGCCGCTGTGCAGCCGGAGAATCCATGATTCTTCATCGCCGCTAATGCGTTGTTTGATGACACCAGAGCGAGCATCGACGACGTAGCGCCGGGCTGGATGCCCGCCCACGAAGAAAGTAATTGTCGGGTGATCACCCTTGAGTTGCCAGAGCACCCGGTCCAGCGGTGCCGGGCCGGTTTCCGCCTGCACCGCCGTCTGGGCGGCGGCGAACTGGGTGGCCATCTTCTCAAGCGACGTCGTGAGCAGAAACGCCGAGGTTTGTTCGGCCAGACGTTCCTTTTCGGACTCTTCATCGCCGAAGATGCTTTCCCATTGGAGTGCGATGCCCGTGCCGCTGACGATCAACAGGAACAATGCTGCGCCCGCACCAAACCACCGGTGCAGCTTTCTCCATAACGCTTGGGCGTTGGAACGGACGGCGGGAGTTGCGTCCGGCGGATGTGGGGCAAGTTTGGGAGCAGAAGGCATGTCGGGCACCGTAGTAGCCAGATCAAGATTATCCATAACGAAGCATCGGTTCAATTGATGCTCACTGCGCTCCCCGTTCGGTGGGGTGGCAGGCAGTCCGCCTCTCCGTGTGCAGGGAACACCGCTCAGAAGTGGTGATTGAGACCGAAGGACAGGAGCCAGCGGGGTTCGAGCTGGAGACCGTTGACGCGCTGGTAGAGGGGCAACTGCACAAAGACGAAGGCGGCGGAATTCCGGCCAAGCTCGGCGGTGACACCGGGACTGAGGTGGACGATGGTGGAGCCGCTGTTGTCAGTGTCGGCTTCGCTTCCGTGTTCGCGGCCTTCCCATTTCACGTTGAGCTGCAACTGCGGTGTAAGGCGCGAGGAGTTGAGCCAGCGGACGCCGCCACTAAGTGTGACGCTGGTGGAGGGCAGAAAATCGGCGCGGGCGGCGAGCGGCTGGTCGAGGACGAGCTGGGCAAAGGTGCCGAGAGTCGTGGCCGGTCGTGCAAACCACGAGACGCCCGCGAGCAGGTCGGTCGTGCCGGTGCCGAGTTGCAGGCCGCGGTCAAGGAGCTCGCCGGCCTGCGGACCGGAAGCGAAGTTTTGGTCGAAGCGTCCGGTCGGCAGTTTCAGGCCGAGCAGCACGCTCCAACTGCTGCTGGCCGCACGGTGCGACTGATAGCGGGCCAGCAAGCGGACGTCACCGAGTCCGCTGGCCTGCGAGGTGGAGATGGCGGTGTCGCCATCCACGATGGTCGTATGGAAGCGGTCGTGATACGGCAGGGAGGCGGTGACGGACCACGTGGAGTTCAGAACATAGTCCAGATCGAGCCAGGTGCTGCGATTGAGCGTGCGTTGCTGGATTTCGCTGTCGTTGGGGAACGTCAGCGTGGCGCGATCGACGCGGTTGGTGCCGCTGCGCAGATCGGTCTGGTTGAAATATTCGAACCGCACACCGGCTTCGAGGCCGGGGGTCGTGGGGTAGCCCTGGGCGGCCCAGTCGGAGCTGAGTGAGCAGTTGCAGACGGAGCAGGCGACGGCGGCGCGCGTGAGGCCGATCAGAACGGCGCATGAAACGAGGAGCTTAGGAAGAGTGTTCAAAGGAGGAAATAAGTCGGGCAGGCAGGAAGCGCGTGCATGCAAAACGCGGCCCGGTGAGGGCGGATCAAACGGGAAACGCCACGCGGACAGCGCGCGGCGGCGGAGCGGGATGGCGCGTCAGGCGCGCGGCGGGGGCACAGGCACCGACTCGGTGCGCGTCAGGCCGGCGTCGTTCGCGATACCCGGCCAGACAAAATCGGGGGCGACCAGCACGGGGGCGGGCACGCATTCGGCGATCAACAAAATCTTCTCGGGGGCACCGGTCGGTGCGGCGGGCAACTGCGTGTTCCGGGTGGCGTCCTGCCCGGCCTCGGCCAGATGGCAGAGATCGCAGGGCGCGCTGCCGTCGAACGTGAGCTGCAGGGCCTGCGCGGCGGGCATGACCTGCGCGTAGCCCTGGAACATCTTCGCCCAGCCGACGATTTGCACGATGTTCCAGACCGCACCGTTGGCGCAGAGCCAGGCGAGCACGAGGCAGGTGATGGAAAGTTTGCGCCGCACGAGACGGATGTGGCGCGCCCGCGGACGCAATTCAAGCTGCGATTGGCGAAACGCTCGTCATATCAGGCGAACTTGCGCGGTGATTAGGCCGCGCGGAAACGCGGGAGACTACGGCTTGGTCACCGGCAGGACGAGCGGGCGCACGGCGGCGGCCACGCGCTTGGCCGCGGTGGCCGGCATCGACCTTGGCCGCGTCAAAGGTTTCCGACCAGACGACGGTCCGCTGTTTCACCTGATACAGTTTGGCCGTGAAAAGCAGCGGTTCGCCCGGTGCCGCGCGCCGGGCGAACCCGGTCAGCACGAACTGACTCTCGAGCACGGTGCCGCGGGCGAGGGCGTCATCATCCGCCTCAAGCGGGATGAGGCTGGTCTGGCCGCCGCCAATATGTTGGACCAGCTTGAAAGTATCACCGAACACTCTGCCCGCGGAGGCGGCGGCCTCGTCACCGGTGCCGCCAAAGGTGATCACCGCGAGCGACCGGCCGGCCTGCAGGGCGTGGGCGGCCGCCCCAACCAGAGACTTGATCGTGTCGCTGGCCTGGGCTCCCGCCTGGTCGGACACATGGGCGGCGGAAATTTCCCGGGCAACCTCGCGGGCGGCAGCGGATATATCAGTTCCCTTTTCGGCCGGCCGCTTGCCCTCCCGAAAGGCCCAGGAGATGACATTGAAGACGATCACGATCGAGGCGCTGACCCGGATGAACCGGGGCAGGCGCATCCAGAGGGCGTGGACCATGTGGCCGCCCCAGAGCACGATGTTGTAGAGGAAGCGGAAGCGATGGCCGGGTTCAGGATAGGGAGGAAAGTTAGGAAACGGCGGCGGCGGGGCGGGGGGATGGGCCCGGGCCTCGCCTGTGGCGAGCTTGGCCGCGAGCGAGCGCAATTCGGCCGTGGCCGCGCCGCCGGGCACGCGCAGCCATTGCACGGTGAAGAATTTCTCGGGCACGCGGGCGCCGGAGCCGCGCGTGCCGTCGATCACCACCGGCACCAGAAACATGACGTCATCGGCGAGGTCGAGGGTGCGTTCGACGGCAAACCGCCACTCGCGGCGGAAGTAGCCTTCGCGCCGGGTCTCCGTGGTGGTGGAGATGAGGGGCATGAAATAAGTGCAGGTGCGGATCTGGTTCCGGATCTTGGTATCCCAGGCCTCGCCGCCGCCGAGTTCGTCCTCATCGAGCCAGACCTCGAGTCCGGCGGTGGTGAGGGTGTCGCGCAACGCCCGGGCGGCCGGCCGAGGCATAGCTCAGGAAAACCGACGGGCGCGTCGAGGGCGGGGCGGCGGTGGTGGCGTCATCCGGCATGAGGGTGGCCGAAAATCTCCCCCGGCCAGCTTCTGGTCAACCCATGATTAGGCCGGGTAGTGGTGTAGGTCGGGCTTTATGCCCGACGCCCAAGCGCAATCTGTCGGGGATAAACCCCGACCTACAAAGGAGCGGGGCGGTGGTAGAAACCAAAACGACCCATTACCTTCGGCCGGCCGGGCCGCGGGTGGCTCAGGCGGTCTTGAAGACAAACACCTGCCCCTTCTCGGTGCCGACGGCCAGCAGGCTGTCGTCGCCGCGCCACGCGAACTTCGTGGCCGCCGAGGGCATCGTCACCTCGGCGATCAGGGGGTTCTTGCGCGAGGGGGACCAGAGGGTGAACTCGCCGTTGGTCGCGCCCGCGGCGAGCAGGCTGTGCGAATGCTGGAAGGCGAGGGCGCAGACGCGGGCCTTGTGCGGCAGGAGCAGCGGCTCGCGCCCCTCGGGCCCGGCCCCGGTGCAATCCCACACGCAGGCGTCGCGCCCGCCCCCGGTGGCCAGCCACCTGGAATCGTGGCTGAAGGCGAGTTCCTTGAGCCGGGTCTCATAACCGCTCATGTGCAGTTCGAGATCCTCGGCCGGCACCCAGAGATGCACGGCATTGTCGTGGCAGCCGGCGACCAGCCAGCGGCCGTCGGGCGACCAGGTGAGAGCATAGATCGCGTTGCCGTAGGGAAATTCCTTTTGCGCGGTGAAGGCTGTCGCATCCCACACGACCACATGGCCGAAGCAGGCGGCGGCGCAGGCCGCTCCATCGGGGCGCCACGCGAGGGCCGAGATGGTTTTCGGCGCGTCGGCAAAGGTGTGGGCGATGGTCCTGTCGGCTTTCAGCGCGACGAGTTTTTTGCCAGCCGCAGCGAATAGCAATCCGCCTGCTGGTTGCCACGCGAGGTGTTCGACCCACGCGGAACCGAGCGTGACTTCGTGCAACAGTTTCCCTTCGGTCGGATTCCAGAGTTTTAACTTTCCGTCCTGCCCGCCCGTGGCGAGCAGGGTGCCGTCGGGTGACCAGCCGAGGCAATTCGCCCCGTCAGCATGACCGGCCAGCGCGTGCTGCACCGAGCCGAGCGCGGCATCATAGAGCAGCACGGCGCCGCTCTGCGATGCGGCGGCGAGCACAGTGCCGGCGGGCGACCAGGCGAGGTCGATGGCGTAGTCGTCGAGGGTCGCGGCCCAGTGCTTGGAAAAATTCACATTGGGAATCTCACGCAAAGGGGCCCGGACGCAAAGCGGGAAATTGCCCGGTCCAGAGTTTGCGCAACGCGGGCCTTGCCTTGGCCGGGCCGGTGGCTTTGTTTTGTTGGGTTCCGTCCGTCCCGGCAACCCCGACCCCTCCCGCCATGTTCCTGCCTCCGCGTTTCACCGTCGCCCTGATCCTGTCCTTGCTGTCGGTCCCGCTGCTCCGGGCGCAGAACCCGGCCCCGGCCGCCCCGGCGGCACCGCCGCCCCCTCCGCCCACGCTGGTGCCGACCGACCATTTCACGGTGCCGGATGGTTTCGAACTAACTGTCTGGGCGCAGGCCCCGCAGCTGCGCAACCCGACCAACATGGACGTCGATGCCCAGGGCCGCATCTGGGTGACCGAGGGCGTCAACTACCGCTCGCACGAGAAACGCGACAAGGACGGCGACCGCGTCGTGGTGCTGGAGGACACCGACGGTGACGGCGTCGCTGATTCCAGCCATGTTTTCGTGCAGGAGCCCGACCTGGTCGCGCCGCTCGGCATCGCCGTGCTCGACAACCGCATCATCGTTTCCAACGCCCCCGACCTCATCGTCTACACCGACGTGGACCGCAACGGCCGCTTCGATCCCGCCGTGGACAAGCGCGAGGTGCTGCTCACCGGCTTCAACGGGCGCAACCACG
>JAYTUA010000131.1:0-25418 GCA_043745015.1 Opitutaceae bacterium
GCCCACTGGTCGAGCGGGTCGGGCGGCTGCACGTCGTAGTGGCCATAAATGATCACATGCGGCCAGGCCGGGTTGTTGCCCCGCTTGGCCACGATCACCGGATGCAGCGCCGTCGGCACCACCTCCACGGCAAAGCCCATCTCGCCCAGCAGGCCGGTGACAAAGTTCTGCGCGCCGAGCATGCCGGCTTTGAACTGCGGGTCGGCCGAGACACTCGCGTGTCGCACATATTCCTTCAGTTTCTCAATGGGATCAAACATGCCGCACCTAGTGTTTGAAATGCCGTATGCCGGTGAAAACCATCGCCATCCCGCGTTCGTCGGCGGCCTTGATGACTTCCTCGTCGCGCACCGAGCCACCGGGCTGTATCGCGGAAGTCGCGCCCGCATTCGCGGCGGCAATCAGGCCGTCCGCAAACGGAAACAACGCCTCGCTGGCCACCACCGAGCCCTTTAAGTCCAGCTTTGCCTCTCCCGCCTTCCACACCGCGATGCGCGAGCTGTCCACGCGTGCCATCTGGCCGGCGCCGATACCGAGCGTCTGCTCACCCCGGCAATAGACGATGGAGTTGGACTTCACGTGCTTGCCGACCTTCCAACCGAAGAGCATGGACGCCATCTCGGCCTCCGTGGGCTGACGCTTGGTGACGACCTTCCAATTCGCGGGTTTCTCCATTGAACGATCACGGTCCTGCACGAGGACGCCGCCGACCACGGAGCGAATCTCCTGGAGCGCGTCGGCCCCGATCCCTTCCTTGGCGATCATCAGCCGCAGGTTCTTTTTCTTGGCGAAGATGGCGAGGGCCTCCTCGCTGAAGCGCGGCGCAATGATCACCTCGGTGAAAATCTCCTTGATCTGCTCGGCGAGGTCCTGCCCGAGCGTCTGGTTCACCACAATGATGCCGCCAAACGGCGCCTGCCGGTCGGTCGCGTAGGCCTTGTGCCAGGCCTCGATCAGTGTGTCGGCGCTGCCCACCCCGCAGGGATTGGTGTGCTTGAGGATCGCCACGGTCGGACGCTCGAACTCCCCGATCAGGTAGGTGGCCGACGTGATATCCAGAATGTTGTTATAGCTGAGTTCCTTCCCTTGCAGCTGCTCGAAGTGCGAGTGAAACGTGCCGTAGAGCGCCGCCTTCTGGTGCGGATTCTCCCCGTAGCGCAGGCTCTGTGCCTTCTTGAGCGATACCGCGTAGTTCGCCGGGAAACCGCTCAGAGCCTCGAGGTCCGGCTCGCTTTGCTGAGTCTCCAGGTAACGGGCAATCGCCGTGTCGTAGGCCCCTGTCCGTTGAAAAACCTTCAGGGCCAGCTTGTGCCGCAGTGCCGGCAATTCCCCGGGCTTCGCCATCGCGGCGGCGACGGCACCATAGTCGGCCGGATCGCACACCACCGTCACGCTCTCGTGGTTCTTGGCCGCGCTGCGCAGCATGGACGGTCCGCCGATGTCGATGTTCTCGATCGCCTCCTCAAACTCCACGTGCGGCTTCGCGACGGTCTGTTCGAACGGATAAAGGTTCACCACGACGAGATCGATGAGGGCGATGTCGTTCTTCTTCGCCTGGGCCATATGGTCGGCCTTGTCGCGCCGGCACAGCAGGCCGCCGTGGATCTTCGGATGCAGCGTCTTGACCCGCCCTTCCATGATCTCGGGAAACCCCGTGTGCTGGCTCACCTCGGTGACGGGCAGGCCGGCCTCCGCCAGCAGCTTGGCGGTGCCGCCGGTCGAGAGCAGGCGGTAGCCATGCTGCTTGACGAGCGTCGTGGCAAATTCCACGAGACCGCGTTTGTCACTGACCGAGAGCAGCGCGAGTTTTCCCATAGGCTCAGCCTTTGTGCTGCCCGCCCATTTTCCCGGCAAGCCGAAAGCCGGGCCCGACCCGGTATTTTCTTCGTGTGCTTCGTGCCTTCGTGGTTCATCTGGGGGCATGCCCGCTTCCCTCGAACTGCCCGGCCTCCGGGTCGAACTCGACCAGCTCGTCTACCGTAACGGTGCCGACGGGCAGCTGCCGCCCGACAAGCCCCACGCGTTCATCTATTATCTCACCATCCGCAACGATTCCGACCGCACCGTCACCCTGCTGGGCCGCAAATGGGTCATTGAGCATGCCGATGGCACCCGGCTGGTCGTCGAGGGCGACAAGATCGTCGGCGAGACCCCCACCCTCGCCCCCGGCGAGCACTTCTCCTACAACAGCTACCACGTCGGCCATTGCGATGCCCGGGCGCACGGCAGTTTCCACGGGGTCGACGCCACCGGCGCCCATATCTTTGTCCGCATCCCGGCGTTTGACATGGCGATTCCTTCGCAATGAATCCTGTCTTATGTAGGAGGGGCTTTACGCCCCGACACGCTGATGGCTGAGATGCCAATCGGGGCCTAAAGCCCCTCCCACAAAAACTTGCAGTCCCCAACTGCTGCCACTCTCTTGGCCCCAACTTAATGAAGCTCATTGATCTCAACGCTGATGGCGGCATCGGCGCCAACTCCCTCTACCTCCAACTCGGCGATTTCCATCTCGTCATCGACAGCGGCCTGCACCCCAAGAAGGTGGGCCGGAAGGCCATCCCGAACCTCGCCCCACTTAAGGGCGTGAAGCTCGACCTGATCATCATCACGCACTGTCACCTGGACCACATCGGCTCACTGCCGCTGCTCATGCGCGCCTTCCCGAACACGCCGGTGATCATGACGCTGCCCAGCCACATGCTCATCGAGCGCATGCTGCACAATTCCGCCAACGTCATGATGCGCGAGCGCGAGGAGAAGGGCACGCCCGACTACCCGCTCTTCACCCACGAGGAAATCGACCGCATGGCGGCACGCCTTTTCCCCCACGGTTTCAACCACCCCAAGAAGTTCGCCGGTGCGAAGGACGAGATCGAGTTCACCTTCCATCCCGCCGGCCACATCCCCGGCGCCGCCGGCGTGGAGATCGTCCATAAGCACCGCCGCATCTTCATCACCGGCGACGTCCTCTTCAACACCCAGCGCATCCTCGACGGCGCCAAGTTCCCCAAAGGACATTTCGACACGCTCATCACCGAGACCACCCACGGCGCCACCGAGAAGGCCCCGGGCATCACGCGCTCCAAGGAAATGATTCGCCTCGTCGACACCATCAACGCCACCATCAAGCGCGGCGGCTCGGTGCTCATCCCCGTCTTCGCCCTCGGCCGCATGCAGGAAGTCATGGCCATCCTCCACGACGCCCGGAAATTCGAACGCCTCGTCGAGTGTCCCATTTTCGTGTCCGGCCTCGGCATGGATATCGCCGACTACTTCGACACGATCTGCAAGAAGACCGGCCTAGTCCACTTCACCCGCAGCATCCTCAAGGACCTCAAGACCAAGAAATCCCCCCGCGACCTCAAGCCCGGCAAGGAACCGCCCGTGCAAGGCATCTACGTCGTCAGCTCCGGCATGGTCGTGGCCAACACGCCCTCCTACCTCCTCGCCTCCTGCCTCGTTGGCAGCGCCAAGCACAGCCTCTGCTTCGTCGGCTACTGCGACCCCGACACCCCCGGCGGCCACCTGCTCGCCGCCAAGAACGGCGACCAGTTCCTTTTCGAGGAACTCAACCTCAAGGTCCGCGTCCGTGCCCACCTCGAGCGCTTCGAGTTCAGCGGCCACGCCACGCGTGACGAACTTCTCAGCTACGCCGTCAAGTGCACGCCCCGCTCCGTCGTCCTGACCCACGGCGACCCGCCGGCCCGCGCCTGGTTCCTGGAGCAACTCACCGCCAAGCTCCCCAAGGCCAAGATCCTCGACCCCGTCCCGCTGCAGACGTATCAGGTGTGATAGCCTGCGCCCCATCGCATGAAATCTTCCGCCCGCACCCTCATCATCCTTGCGATGTATCTGGCCGGCACCTCGGCCGCCCACTCTGAGGCCGTTGCTCTTTTCAACGGCCGGAATCTCGACGGCTGGCACATTGACGTGCCGGCGATGGACAAGGACCCCGCGGTGCCGAGCCCCTTCATCGTCCGCGAGGGTAAACTCGTGAGCCTCGCCAAGCCCATCGGACACATCATCACCGACGCCGTCTACGAAAACTACCGGCTCGAGGTGCAATACCGCTTCCCAGCCGCCCCGGGAAATTCCGGCGTCCTCGTGCACGTCTCGACGCCGCGGGCGCTCTACGGCATGTTTCCCAAGGCCATCGAGTCGCAGTTGATGCACCAGAACGCCGGCGATTTCTGGTGCATCGCGCAGGACATCACCACGCCCGACATGGAAGCGCGCCGCGGCCCCAAGGAAAACTGGGGCGTTGACGGCAAAAAGCTCCGCCGCATTCCCAACCTGACGGACGGCTCCGAGAAACCCGTCGGCGAGTGGAACACGATGGTGGTCGAATGCGTGGGCGACAGGATCAAGGTCTGGGTCAATGGCGCGCTGGTGAACTACGGTTTCAATTGCCAGGCCTCGCGCGGCCAGATCGCGCTCCAAGCCGAGGGCTCGGAAGTCGAATTCCGCAAGGTCGAACTCACCCCGATCACGACCCTCACCGAGTAACATCTGAAAGCTAGCGCCTGGTTCATGGAACAACTCACCGCCGAGCTCCCCAAGGCCAAGATCCTCGACCCCGTCCAGCTGCAGACGTCTCGGGTGTGATACGAGCCTTTAAGGCGTTCGAGGGAGTTTCTGACTAAAATCGACCGCAGCTTCAACAATCACCTCACCGACCTCCCTGCATTTAATCATTGTTGGAGATCTGGAGACAGAATGAACGAGATACTTCCCGAATTCAAAGGCTAGTTTAGCAAGATACTCATTGGCGTAATTGAACGCCTGGATGCCTACCTTGTGCTTTCCAGCCAGCGAGCAAAGCGCGGAGTTCATCAAGCATTACCTTCTAAAGCAGATGGGCGTTGCAATCGCCAAGACTAAATTACTTCGCCTGCTTACCGGCCTAGAATCTCCCGCAGCTTCGCCACCATCGCCTGATTCCCGGCGACGTATTGCACGCGGGACGCCTTCAGGGTGAATTCCTTCATCGGGAATGGTGACTGGTTCAGATAATGGATGGCCGCACCCGACTCCTCCACGAGCGCGGCGGCGGCGGCGATGTCCCACACCTTGTTGTTGTGCTCCACCACCCCGTCGATCAACCCGATGGCGGCATCCCCGCGACTCGTTGAAGTCGGGCTTGCAGAAAAGGCCGCCAACCCTATTCGTTCTACCATGAAGTTTACCGTGACCATCAACCGCGACAAGTCGGGCACCTGGGTTGCTGAATGCCCGGCGATTCCCGGCTGTGTCAGTCAAGGCGCGACCAAGCCCCAGGCCCTCAAGAACGTCCGTGAGGCCATCGGGCTTTGCCTGGAGGTCCGGGCCGAGCGCGGCCTGCCGCTGACGGTCGAGACCCAGCCCTGATACTGCGACGACGGATAGACGCAGCCTGTTTCAGTCCAGCCGTGAAACTGTCGCCTCGACCCGGGGCGTCCTTCCGGCCATGAATCGCCCGATGCACAAGCTTGCGCTCTATCTCGATACCTCCGTGATCGGCGGTTACTTCGACGCCGAGTTCATGGCCGACACCCGCGCTCTCTGGCGGCTCAAGGAGGCAGGACAATTCCAGTTTGTTTCATCGGTGCTGGTTGACCAGGAGGTCGCCCGTGCTCCGGAACAGGTGCGGGCTCTCCTTCGTGCTACTTTTGCTTCGGCGGAAATGTTACCCATGACCACCGAGGCACTGGAGCTGGCGGGGCAGTATCTCGCCCAGAAAGTAGTGCCGATCACTTTCACCGACGATGCGCGCCATGTAGCAGTCTGTTCCGTTGCCCGCATCGATTACCTCGTAAGTTGGAACTTCAAGCATCTGGCCAATGTCCGGCGGGAGGCAGGCTTTAATGCGGTAAACCTCTTGCAAGGCTACCCTCCCGTGCGCATTGTAGCGCCAACCTTCCTTATCCATGGCCACCAAGAAGAAGACCTTTGATGCCGTAGCTTCCTCCCGTCGCTGGCGGCAGGCGACCAGCAAGCTCTTGAACAAGATGACGCCCGAGGAGCAGCTTGCCTTTTTGAATCGTCGGCTGGCCAATTGGCCCGGCGCAACTGCGACCAAGCCTTCCCGCGCCCTAACGCACCGCTGAGGCTGCAAGCCGGCTAGATGGCGCGATTCTACCGTCCGAGGATTTCCCGCAGCTTCGCCACCATCGCCGGATTCCCCGCCACGTATTGCACGCGGGACGCCTTCAGGGTGAATTCCTTCATCGGGAACGGCGGAGTGGCGAAGTAATGGATACTGGAGCCTGATTCCTCAACCAGCGCGCAGGCGGCAGCGATGTCCCACACCTTGTTGTTGTGCTCCACCACCCCGTCGATCAACCCGATGGCAGCATAGGCCAGGTGCAGCGTGCTGCTACCGAGTCCGCGGATCTTGAAGTTCTCGATGAGGCGCTTGCCCTCGGCGGCATAGACTTTCTCCACCGGCGAGTGAAAGCCGATCAGGCTATGCCCATTCGGAGCCTCGGGCCGCGCCTTGACCGGTTTGGCGTCATCCCACACGCCGCGACCGGGTCCGCCGTGGATAAGCGTGCGCCGGGCCAGATCGTAGATCACGCCGTAGCCCGGCACGCCGTTCTCCAGCAGGGCCAGCGAAATGGCACAATGGCTGATGCCGTTGGCGTAGTTGTTGGTCCCGTCGATCGGGTCGCACACCCAGCAGAAACGCGACGTCACCGGCACGGGCTCGGCGGTAGGCGCCAGTTCCTCGCTGAAAAACTGGTCGGCGGGAAACTGCTTGGTGATGGCATCCTGCAGGTGCTGCGAGATGGCGAGGTCCACCGGCGTCACCTTGGTGCCGTCGTGCTTGATCTCGGCCCGCGCCCGGCCGAACTCCCGGTGCAGGAGCGCCGTCTCGGCCATCACGGCCACCTTCGCCGCAGCAATTCGTTGGTCTAGTTCATTCACCACTACGACACCACGGCACGACGAATCGAATACCAAGCCTAAACTTCGCCGTGTCGTCCTGCCGTTGTGGTCAATCTGCTTTTCATATCTGATGCCCGTGGCGGACGACGCCTTTCTTTCCCTTGTCGTTGAGCTTGTCCAGCACCGCCGCCAGCCGACGCTTCTTCTCATCCGTCTGCCCAAACATCTCCAACTGACCGCCTTTCTCCTCCACGCTGGAAAACCGCACACTCACCAACCGCAACGGCCGCTTCAAGGTCCACGCCGCCTTCAGCAACGGCTGCACCAGCGGATAGAACGACGCCTCGAGGTCGGTCGCCTCCGGCAGGCTGCGTCCGGTCGAGCTGTCCTCCATGCCGGGGTAGCGCACCTTGACCGTCATCGTCTTCACCCGCTTCCCGTCGGCCCGGATCGCCGGCATCAGCTCGTCGATCATCCGCTTCGCGATCCGCTCGATCTCAGCGAAGTCCCCGATGTCCTCCGAAAATGTCTCCTGCGTGGAATAGGATTTCGCATCCTCATGGTCCACGTGCACGGGCCGGTCGTCCTCGCCCCGCGCCATGGTCAGCATCTCCGGCCAGCTACTGCCGAACAGACTTTTCAACTCGGACTCGCTCTGCGTGAACAGATCACTGATCAGCCTGATGCCCGCCGCGGCGAGGCGTTCCTCGCTCTTCTTGCCCACGCCGGGAATCACGCTGATCTTCAGCGGCGCGAGGAAGGCCGCCTCCTCGCCCGGCGGCACGACCGTGAAGCCGCGCGGCTTGCGCGCCTTGCTGGCGATGGCCGACACAAGCTTGTTGGTGGCGATGCCAAACGACGTCGGGATCTGCAGGTCGTCCCAGATGCGCTGCTGCAGGGCGCGGACGCGACGCTCGATCTCGGCGGCGGTCTTGTAGCCGCAGGGGCCGAGATCTAGGTAGCCCTCGTCAACCGAGTTGCGCTGGACGATGGGCGTGAGCGTTTCGCAGAGCTCGAACATCTCCCGCGACTTCTTGCTGTAGATGCCCGACGTGTGCGGCAACAAAATCAAGTCCGGGCAGACCCGCAGGGCCGCCTTGGTCGCCATCGGTGTATAGACGCCGCAGGCCCGCGCCTCGTAGCTGGCCGAGGAAATGATGCCCCGCTCGCGTCCGCCGACCGCGCACTTGGTGCCGCGCAGTTGCGGATTCATCGACAGCTCGCACGACACGAAGAATGCGTCGGCGTCGAGGTGGACAATAAGAGGAAGGCGGTCAGGCACACGCCACGGATGACATGACCGAGGCAGGAGATCAAGGTAGGGCGCGGATTCCGTTCCGCGCCGCGGCGGCGAAGGGACTCGCCGCCCTACCCAATTAGAAATTCAGCTTCACTTGCCTGAGCTTGGCCCGGAAGCCCCCTTCAGGCATTTTCATCTCGGCCAGCTTCATAAGCGCGCCTGCATCCACCTTGGTCGAGACAATGACGAGCTCCCGGCCGTTCACCACGGCGACACAAAGGTCGATCCGGCTGCTGTCGCCGATATCATTGGAAGTGTAGATCAGGACGGTCTGGTCGCCATCGACGGCTCCGACCAGCCGCGTCCAGCCGCGCCGCTGCATTAACAGATCGGTCTTTTGCAAATGCTGGCTGGAGCCAATGTTCGTATTACGAACATTGGATTCATACACCCCGACACTGGCGGAGCGGACCGCTTTCAGTGCCAGGCGGGCTTCATCCATGTGTTCGGCTTGGATGAACCGCAGGCCGGTGCGCACCAGCCCGAGTGTAGCCCAGCCGACACTCACCTGCACCTTGGTGTGCCAGTTCGCATCGGTTGCAGCCATCACCTCCCGGCGCAGCACCGCCTCATCGTGATCCAGCGTCACATAGCTGACCGCCACGAGCGCCAACGCCACAAAGGGCGTAAGGCAGAGGCCGACCCTAAGCAGCACCCACCGCCAGAAATGACGGCGGGGCGAGACGGCAGGCGGAGTGACGGTGCTCATGAAAGGAAGGTTACGGTTTTCAGTTTTCTACTTTCAGAATTTATCCCAGCTCAGGTCTCGTCGGCCTTGACCTTATGCTCGTGGTTGATCTTCACGCGGAGTTTCTTGAGCGGTTCGATATTCAGGTTCTCGGCGACCTTGGCGATCTGGTCGGCATTGATGCTGCCGACGATATTCACGAAGACCGCCTCGCCCTTCTTGTCGATGACCGTCACGACCAGGCCCTCAATGATGTCGTCGCCGCGTTGCTTGACGTGGACGTCCACATTGTCGCCGCCGTCCTGCTCGCGGACGGTGACCATCTGGGTCCAGCCCTGCGTCTCCAGTTTGTGGCGGATGGAATCGATCTGCGCGACCGTGTCCTTGCGGTTGGAGTCATCGAGGCTCACGACGTTGACGCGGATGCGCTTGAGATTGCCGATGAGCTCGGCGGCTTCGGGCTCCTGCCGGGAGGCAAGTTTGGCGGCAAATTTCAACATGCCGGTCGAGAGATTGACCTCGACGAATTTGCCCTTGGCGGAGGCCATGAGCTGGCCGATATCGACATAGCCGGGCTCTGCTTCGGCGGCAAAGGAGGCAACGGACAACACCGCGGACAAGCCCGCGGCGGCAACAAGGGAACGGATGGTTTTCATGGGGAACTGGTGGAGGTTGGGATCCGGCCAATGCGACCGGGATGTCTGCATCACACCGCAGAAGGACGGAAAGTTGCAGCATTTTGTCGGTAGGGCGCGGACTCCGTTCCGCGCCGCGGCGGTGAGGGACTCACCGCCCTACCCCCCACCCACCCGCGCGTGCCGCCTTGCCATCGGAGGCGGGGCACCCCAAGTGATTGCCCATCTGCTCATGTCCCGCCTCGCCTTCACGCTCGAAAAAGAATGTCCCGGTTCCCGGGCCCGGGCCGCGCGTTTCCAGACCGCCCACGGCGAGGTGCTCACCCCCGTCTTCATGCCCGTGGGCACCCAGGCGACGGTCAAGAACATGACCGTGGAGGGCCTGAAGGCCGTCGGTGCCCAGGTGCTTCTGGCCAACACCTACCACCTCCTGCTGCGGCCGGGTCCCGGGGTTTTCCGGAAGATGGGCGGCATCCACCGGTTCATGAACTGGGACCGGCCGGTGCTCACCGATTCCGGCGGCTTCCAGATATTTTCGCTCCCCGAGTCCCGCGCCATGTCGGAGGCCGGCGCCCGGTTCCGCAGCTACGTGGACGGCGAACTCCATTTCCTCTCACCCGAGTCGAGCATCGAGATGCAACGGGTCATCGGCAGCGACATCATGATGGTACTCGACCAATGCATCGCGTCCACCGCGCCGCACGCCGACGCCGAGGCCGCCATGCACCTCACCCACCGCTGGGCGGAGCGCTCCCTGCGCGCGCGCGACGATTCGCCCGCCGCTCTCTTTGGCATCGTGCAGGGCGCCTGCCACCGCGACCTCCGCCTCCGCAGCGCCGAGTTCCTGCGCGCCCTGCCCTTTGACGGTCTGGCCATTGGCGGCCTCGCCGTCGGCGAAACCCACGAGCAACGCTACGAGTTCACCGGCCTCACCACCGCGCAACTGCCGCAGAACCTCCCGCGCTACCTCATGGGCGTCGGCACGCCCATCGACATCCTCGAATCGGTCCACCGGGGCGTGGACATGTTCGACTGCATCATTCCCACGCAACTCGCGCAGCGCGGCACGGCGTTCTCCTCCCACGGCCGCCTGCATTGCCGGCGCGCCGTCTACAAATTCTCCGAGGAGCCGCTGGACGCCAGTTGCGACTGCTCCACCTGCCACCAGTATTCCCGCGCCTACCTGCATCACCTCATCAAGTCCGACGAGGTCCTCGGCTGGCAGCTGCTCTCGATCCACAATCTTGCCTTCTACCAGCGGCTCATGGCCGAGATCCGCGCGGCCATCCTCGCCGGTGAATTCCTGTCCTACTACGAGCGCCAGCGTGTGGCGCTCCTGCGCGAAGACGAGGCCAACCCGGCCGTCCACCCTGCTCCCGCCAAGGCCCGGACCGTTCCCCGCCGCGGCGACTACGAAATCCAGAGTTCGCCGCAGGGTTTCTCCAGCATCCGCCAGCTTAGCTCCGGCGAGGTCATGCACTCCGTCTCCGCCCCCGAGGACGAGGCGAACCGGCTCTACGTCGGGCAATCCCGCCTCGCCCTCCGCCTGCGCCGCCGCCAGCCGGACGACGAACAACCGCTCGTCGTCTGGGATGTCGGCCTCGGTGCCGCGTCCAACGCCATGGCCGCCATCCATTGCGCCGAGCACGCCCTCGCCGCCGCCGGCCCGGTCGCGTTGCGCCCGCTGCATCTCATCAGTTTCGAGCGCGACCTCGACCCGCTCATCCTCGCCGCGCGGCACGCGTCGCATTTCCCCCACCTCCGGCACGGCGCACCGCACGGGCTGCTGAACAAAGGCCGCTGGGGCCACGCTTCGGGCGCCATCGACTGGCGGCTCCTGCGCGGTGATTTCCTCGAGCATCTCGAGGCCGCGCCCGCCCCCGATTTGATATTCTACGATCCGTTCTCGGCCAAGACTGATACAGCGCTCTGGCACACCGATGTCTTTGCTCGGCTGCACCGCCACTGCCAGCCCGCACCGGCGGAACTCTACACCTACGCGGCGGGCACCGCCGTGCGGGTCGCGCTGCTGCTCGCCGGCTTCTTCGTGGCTGAAGGCGTCGGCACCGGGCCAAAGGCGACCACCACCGTCGCCTGCACCCGGCCGCTGGACCGAAACGGCGACACCACCGGCCCCCGACTTCTTGGGGCGGACTGGCTCACGCGTTGGCGGCGCAGTGACTCGAAATACCCGGCCGGCCTGCCCGAGGCGCAAAGAACCGCATTCGAGCAGCGGATCGAGCGCCACCCGCAGTTCGCAAGTTTAGTTTCTTAACGCCTGCGCGGTGAGCGAGCGCGCTTCACCGCCCAGTCCGTCCACCGACCCGGCGTAGACGATCTCGCCGCCCGCCGGACCGCCACCGGGGCCGAGGTCGATGACCCAGTCGGCCAGCCGGATGACGTCGAGGTTGTGTTCGATGACGATGAGCGTGTTGCCGGTGTCGCGGAGTTTGAAGAGCAGGTCCATCAACCGCTGGATGTCGGTCCAGTGCAGCCCCGTCGTCGGCTCGTCGAGGATGTAAAGTGTGGTGCCCTGCTCGCGCTTGCTGAGCTCCAGGGAAAGCTTGATGCGCTGCGCCTCGCCGCCGGAGAGAGTCGTGGCCGATTGGCCGAGCTGCAGATAGCCGAGGCCGACCGCGTCGAGGGTCGCCAGTTTTTCCATGATGCGCGGCAAGGCGCGGAACAACTCCATCGCCTCCCGCACGGTGAGCGCCAGCACGTCGGCGATGCTCTTGCCATGGAAGCGCACCTCCAGCGTCTCGCGGTTGAAGCGCCGGCCGTCGCAGCTCGGGCACGGCGCGTAGGCGTCGGCCATGAACTGCATGTCGAGGCGGATCTGCCCGTCGCCCTGGCAACGCTCGCAGCGGCCGCCACGCACATTGAAACTGAAACGGTTCGCCTTGTAGCCGCGCACCTTGGCCAGCGGCAGCTTGGCGAACAGGTCGCGCAATAGGTCCAGCAGGCCGACGTAGCTGGCCGGGTTGGAGCGCGGGCTGCGCCCGATCGGCTCCTGGTCCACCTGCACCGACTTTTCAAAATGCTCCAGCCCGGTCAGGCCGCGGTGCCGGCCCGGCAGGATTTTCGTGGCGCCGTTCAATTTCCGCGCCGCCGCGATGGCGAGGATGTCATTCACGAGCGAGCTCTTGCCCGAGCCCGACACGCCCGTGACACACGTCAGCAGACCGACCGGGAAGCGCGCCTCGACGTCCTTGAGGTTGTGCCCGGACGCGCCCTTCACCGTCAGCCAGCGGCCGTCGGGCTCCTTGGCCTTGCCGTCCTTGACGACGCCCTCCTTGCCCGCGAGGTAAGCGCCGGTGCGCGACGCCCTGGCCGGCAACCAGGCGCAGTCCGCCGGCGAGCCTTGGAATAAAATCTGCCCGCCCTCGGTGCCGGCACCCGGCCCGAGCTCGATCAACTCGTCGGCGATGCGCATCGTGTCGGCATCGTGCTCGACCACGAGCACGGTGTTGCCCCGGTCGCGCAGCTCGCGGAGGGTGGCCAGCAGCCGCTGGTTGTCGTGCGGATGCAGCCCGATGCTCGGCTCGTCGAGGACGTAGATGACGCCGACCAGACCCATGCCCAGTTGCGTCGCCAGACGCACGCGCTGGGCCTCGCCGCCGGAAAGCGTGGTGTATTCCCGGTCCAAGGTCAGGTAACCGAGCCCGGTCTCGTTGAGGAAGTGGAGCCGCTGCGTCACGCCGTCGAGCACCTCGCGCACGGCGTCGGTCGCGGGCAGGACGGCGCTCAGGCTTTGCATGAAGTCCCGGGCGCGGTGGATGTCCGTGGCGGTGAACTCCGCGAAACTTTTCCCACCGAGCAGCACGGCCGCGCTGCGGGCGTTGAGGCGCAGGCCGTGGCAGGACGGGCAGTCGCCGCTGGACATGAACGTCGCCAGCCGGGCGCGATAGCCGTCACTGCGCGACTCGCGCCGGCCCTGATGGAGCAGCGCGATGACGCCGGCAAACGGCTTGAGCTCGGCTTTCTGGGTGCGCCGCAGGCGGAAACTGAACAGCCGCTCGCCCGCGCCGTGCAGCAGCGCCGACCGGATCTCCGCCGGCAGATCCTGCCACGGCGTCTCCGCGTCGTAGGGCAGTTGTTCGGCCAGTTGCTTGAGGATGGAGCTGTGGCGGATGATGAGGTTTCGCCCGCCGATGCGCCACGGCTTGATGGCACCCTCGCGGACGCATTTCTCCGGCTTGGGCACGATCAGATCCTCGCTGAACTCCAGCTTGCGACCGAGCCCGCCGCACTCGGCGCAGGCCCCCTCGCTGTGGTTGAAGGAAAAATGCCGGGGCGTGAGCGGCTCGAAGACGTCCCCGCAGGTGACGCAGCTCAGGCTCTGGCTCAACGGAATCTCCCGCCAGGGTGAGTCCGGCCCCTTCTGCACGAGCACTAGGGCGCGGTTTTGTCCCTCGCGGAACGCCAGCTCCAGCGAGTCGGCGAGCCGGCTGCGTTGTTCGGCGGTGATCACCACCCGGTCCACGACAAGTTCCACCGCGATTTCCTCCGCGCCGTTCGGCACGAGCTTGGGTTCATCGAGCGATTTGATTTCACCGGCGATCCGCACCCGCTGGAAGCCGCGCTGCCGCAGCCGGGGCAGTTCATCGCGCAGCACCGCCGGCTTGGCCGTCAGCCACGGCGCGACCACGATGGCCCGCTGCCCGGGTGCGTCGCGAAAAAGCTGGTTGAGGCAATCGTCGAGCGAGCGCTTCTCGACCCGGCCGCCGTCCTTGGGGCAGCGTTGTTCACCACACAGCGCCCAGAGCAACCGGGCGTAGTCCGCGACCTCGGTGACCGTGGCCACCGTGCTCCGGGGCGAGCCGCCTCCGGTGCGCTGCTCGATCGCCAGCACCGGCGAGAGGCCGTGGATGAAGTCCACGTCGGGCCGCTTGAGCTGCTCGAGCACCTGCCGCGCCGACGCGGAGAGGCTCTCCATGTATTTACGGTAGCCCTCGGCGTAGATCGTGTCGAACGCCAGCGACGACTTGCCCGACCCGCTGGGGCCGGTCAGCACGATCAGTTTGCCGCGGGGTATGCGCAGCTCGAGATTCCGGAGATTGTGCTCCCGGGCCCCCTTGATGTGGATGTGTGAGGCCGCGTCCATGGCCTGAACGTTGTCGATTCGGGGCGCGCGTCAAAACGCTAATCCGTAAAAGAATAACGCGAATCCCGGTGCACATTAACACTTGAACTCAGGCTGAATCCTCCGCTTCATCCGTCCATGTCATAAACAGGCTCTGGCCTGTGAACTATCCCAACCCCGCTTCCCACCTTGGAGGCAGTTCGCGTCCCCGTAATTATGAAACTACGCAATGCTATCCCCCACTGCCTGCGCCGGCCGCTGGTTGCCGCCTTGGCTATCGTCAGCACCACCGTCCCCTCCGCCCGGGCCTTCGTCTTCGATATTGGCGAGATCCATGGCAGCTTTGACACGACCGTCTCGGTCGGCGGACTTTACCGGCTGAAGGATCCGGACAAGCAGTATTACAGCATCTCCGCCGGCGGCCTGCAACGCTCCTCCAACGCCGATGACGGCAACCTGAACTATAAAAAAGGCACCGCCTCCTTCCTGGTGAAGGCCAACCACGACCTGCAGCTCGACTACAAGAATTCGGGCCTGTTCGTCCGCGGCTACTACTTCAACGATTTCGTCAATTCCGGCGGCACCCGTGCCCGCACTCCGCTCAACTCCGATGCGGAAAAGATTGTGGCCCAAGGCGCGGAACTGCTCGACGCCTACCTCTACTTCAAAGCCGATCTCGGTGGCATGGCCGGCAATCTCCGCATCGGCCAGCAGGTGCTGAGCTGGGGCGAAAGCACCTTCATTCCCAACGGCATCAACTCGGTCAACCCGATCGACGTCGCCAAGCTGCGCACGCCCGGCTCCGAACTCAAGGAAGCCCTCCTGCCGGTCAACATGGTGTCCGCCTCGCTCAGTCTCACGCAGAAACTCACCGTGGAGGCCTTCTATCTTCTCGACTGGAAGCGCACCCGCGTCGACCCCCCGGGCACCTATTTCAGCACGAATGACTTCGTCGCCAAGGGCGGCACGAAGGTCTACCTGGGCTTTGGCGCCATTGCCGACACCGCCCCCCTCGGACCCATTCTCCGCGGCAAAGACAACGAGCCCGGCAGCGACGGCCAATACGGCCTCAACTTCCGCTATCTCGCCGACAAGCTGAACAACACCGAGTTTGGCTTCTTCACGATGAACTACCACAGCCGGCTGCCCGCCATCTCGGCCCGCACGCCGTCCTCGGCCATCAGCACGGCCCTGGTTGTATCCACCGCCACCGCGCTGGGCACCGCGAATCTGGCTCCGGCCCTGGTGCCGGTTTTCGGCGCCAGCACCCCGACGGTGCTATCGACCCTGCTGGGCGCCGCGCTGACCAGTGTGCCGATCAGCGCCCTGCCCGCCCCCTACCAGCCCTTCTATCCCACCGCGCAGGCCATCGCCAGGGGCGCCCGCACCATCGGCTTCCTGACCGCCGCGCAGACCGGCAACTACCTGATCGAGTTCCCGGAGGACATCCACCTCATCGGCGCGAGCTTCAACACCAACCTCAAGGGCATCGCCCTGCAGGGTGAAATCAGCTACCGCTCCAACCAGCCCTTGCAGGTGGACGACGTCGAGCTCCTCTTCGCCGCGCTCTCTTCGATCAATCCGGCCTTTGGCACCAACAACCAGATCGGCAACTTCGGCGGCCAGCTCAGCACCTACATCCCCGGTTACCGCCGGCACAAGGTCTGGACCGGGCAGATGACGGCGACACGCGTCGGCCGCGGCATCTTTGGTGCCGACCAGTCCACCCTGCTCGCCGAGATCGGCTTTGTGAACGCCGACCTGCCGGCCAAAAGCACCCTGCGTTACGACGGCCAGGGCACCTTTGTCGGAGGTGAACTTGAGTTCATGAACAACTCGGGCAGCAACGCCTCCGGCATTTTGCCGCTCTCCGAACCGTCTAGCGCCTTTGCCGACGATTTCTCCTGGGGTTACCAGCTGGTCGGCCGCCTCGACTACAACAACGTCTTCGCCGGCGTGAACGTCTCGCCGCTCCTCGTGTTCGCCCACGATGTCGGCGGCAACACGCCGCTGCCGATGGGCAACTTCCTGCATGGCCGCAAGACTGTCACCGTCGGCGCCGACTTCACGTTCCAGAATGCCTGGGCCTGCGAGTTGCGCTACGTGAACTTCTCCGGCGCCGGCCGCTACAACCTGGTCAGCGACCGCGACTACGTCTCCGCCACCCTGAAGTATTCGTTCTAACCCGCGCTCCACCCTTACCCCATGAAAACGAAACTCCTTCTGCCCCGTCTCGCCGTAGCACTCCTGTGCGTCGGCGGATTCGCCGTGCTCTCCCGCGCCGCTGACGCCAGTCGCCTCGGCCAGGACCTCACCCCGCTCGGCGGGGAAAAGGCCGGCAATGCCGACGGCACCATTCCCGCCTGGGAAGGTGGCATCACGGCGCCGCCCGCCGGTTACAAGCCCGGCGATCATCACCAAGACCCGTTCGCCGGTGAGAGCCCGCTCTTCACCATCACCGCGGCCAACGCCGCGCAATATGCGGCCAAGCTCACGGCCGGCCAGCAGGCCCTGCTCAAGACCTACGCCGACTACGCCATCCCGGTCTACAAGACGCACCGCAGCGCCTCCAACCCGCAGCGGGTCTACGACGCCACGAAGCAGTACGCCGCCACCGCCCGGCTCACGGAAAGCGGCAACGGCTTCTCCGGCGTGGTCTTGGGCGTGCCCTTCGCCCAGCCCGAAAACGGCCTGCAGGTCATCTGGAACCACCTCACCCGCTACCGCGGCATCACCGGCGTCCGGCACATCGGCCAGGCCGCCCCCCAGCGCGATGGCAGTTACAACCTGGTGCAGTTCGAGGACGAATTCCTCTTCAACTACTGCCGCGACGACATCCCGCAGAGTGCCTTGATGCAGGAACTCGCCGCGGAAAACGTGCTGATCTATTTCAAGCAGGCCGTCACCGCCCCGGCCCGTCTCGCCGGTTCCATCCTCGTCGTGCACGAGACTTTGGACCAGGTGAAGGAGAAGCGCCGCGCCTGGATCTACAACGCCGGCCAGCGCCGCGTGCGCCTCGCCCCCTCGGTCGAATACGACAATCCCGGCACGGCCGCCGACGGCATGCGCACCTCCGACCAGTTCGACATGTTCAACGGCGCCCCCGCCCTCTACGATTGGAAGCTCGTCGGCAAAAAGGAAATGTATGTCCCCTACAATTCCTACAAGCTCCATAGCGACCGGGTGAAGGTGGCGGACATTCTCAAGCCGCTCCACATCAACCAGGACCTCACCCGCTACGAACTGCACCGTGTCTGGGTCGTGGATGCCACGCTCAAGGCCGGCGCCAGCCACCTCTATTCCCGCCGCACGTTCTACGTCGACGAGGACAGCTGGCAGGTGTTGGCGGTCGACCAGTACGACGGCCGCGGCCAGCTCTGGCGCGTCTCCGAGGCGCACTGCATCAATTATTACGATGCCCTCACCTTCTGGAGCACGCTGGAAGTCCACACCGACCTGCTCGCCGGCCGCTACCTCGCCATCGGTCTCGATAATGAGAACAAGATGTATGATTTCACGACGAAGCGCACCCCGCAGGACTACACCCCGGCGAAACTCCGCCAGGAAGGCGTACGCTGAAGACTCGACGCTAATCACCGGCCGGCGGAAACTCCGCCGGCTTTTTTTACGCCCACTCTCTGCTTTGTCTTGCGTGTCATTCTGAGCGTAGCGAAGAATCCAGCAACATGATTGCCAGCAAGCCCCGGGCTGGATCCTTCACTTCGTTCAGGATGACATGGCGAAGCTTATTGGGGCTGGTCGGACTCTTCTCATGCGTGGCTTCAAGTGCCATCGCCCTCGACTCCGAACCCGCCCCGCTCGCCAGCCGTTCGCTGCTCCTCGCGGCGGCCCGCGCGGGCCCGCAGCTGGTGGCGGTCGGTGATCGCGGCCATGTCCTGCTCTCCGGCGACGAGGGCCGCACGTGGCGGCAAGTCATCGTGCCCACCCGCGCCATGCTGACCGGCGTCAGCTTTGGCGATGCGCAACACGGCTGGGCCGTCGGCCACGACGGCGTCATCCTCGCCACCGCCGATGGCGGCCAGACCTGGCACCACCAGGCGGCAGGCGCGGACCTGGAAACGGTTTTCCTCGACGTCCACTTTGCCGATGCGGCCCACGGGTACACGGTCGGCGCCTACGGCAAGTTCCTGCATACGACGGACGGTGGCAAGAACTGGGCCGCCACCACCCCGACTGCGGATGAAGTGCATTTCAACCAGATCGCCGCCAGCCCCTCCGGCAACCTGTACCTCGCGGGCGAAAGCGGCACACTGCTCACCTCGGGCGACCACGGGGCCACCTGGCGGAAACTCGCGGTCCCGTATGATGGCTCGCTTTTCGGCCTGCTCCCGCTCGATGAGCACACTCTCCTCGCCTACGGCCTGCGCGGTCATGTGTTTGTGTCCGAGGATGCAGGCGTCACCTGGGCTCCCCGGGAGATTCCCGTCCCGGTGCTCATCATGGCCGGATTGCGCCTCAAGGCCGGCCCGGTCGTCCTCGCGGGGCTCGGGGGTAATTTTTTCATCAGCCGGGATGGCGGCCGCACCTTTCAGGGGTGGAAGCCCGCTGAATTCACCGGCGGCGTAGCCTGCCTGCGGGAAACGTCGGATGGCGCGCTCCTCGCCGTCGGCGAAAACGGGGTCGTGCGGTTGCAACTGCCGGAGGCCACCCCGCCATGATAAGAATCATGACTTCATGGTGTGAAGATTCCGATGTTTCCCTTGGAGGGCTCGCGTCCCTGCGAGCCGGAATGGTTCGTTATTTTCCAACGGCCCGCAGGGACGCGGGCCCTCCTGTGAAGAGGATTTCCGCCCCATGATCAGGCAAATTGAAGCCCTCATCTTCCGCCACCGCCACCTCACCCTGGCGCTGTTCGCCGCGGCCACCCTCGTGCTTGGCTGGTTCGCCCTGAAGACCCGCGTGGACGCCAGCTTCTCCAAGCAGCTCCCGATCGACCACGAATACATCCACAACTTCAAGGTCTATCAGACCCAGTTCGGCGGCGCCAACCGCATCGTCATCGCACTGGTGGCGAAACAGGGCGACATGTTCACCCCGGAATTTTTCAAGACCCTCAAGGCCGTCACCGATGAGGCCTACTACCTGCCGGGCGTGGACCGGGCGCAGGTCACCTCCATCTTCACGCCCAACGTCCGCTACATCGAGGTGGTGGAGGCGGGCCTGCAGGGGGGCAATGTCGTGCCGGGTGACTTTCAGCCCACGCCCGTCGGTTTCCAGCAGGTGCGCCAGAACATCGTCAAGTCCGGCCGCATCGGCATGCTGGTCTCCGCCGACTACACCGGGGCGGCCGTCATCCTCTCCCTGCAGGAAGTTGACCCCGCGACCGGCCTCAATCTCGACTACGCCAGCGTGGCCGCCGCCCTCGAAACCAAAATCCGCGCGAAATACCAGTCAGAAAACATCGGCGTGCACATCATCGGCTTCGCCAAGGTCATCGGCGATATCCGCGACGGCGCGCGCGGCGTGCTGATCTTCTTCGGCCTCGCCCTCGTGATCTCGGCCGTGCTGCTCTACTATTTCTCCCAGTCGCTGATCCTGACCATCCTGCCGTTGCTGACCTCCTTCTGCGCCGTGATCTGGCAGCTGGGCCTGCTGAACCTCTTCGGTTACGGCATCGACCCGATGTCCATCCTCGTGCCGTTTCTGGTCTTCGCCATCGCGCTGAGCCACGCCACGCAGATGCTCCGGTCCTTCCGCTACGAACTCAACATGGGCGGCAACGAGCTCAAGGCCGCGCGCGAGTCGTTCAGCAATCTCTTCCTCCCCGGCACCATCGCCATCCTCACCGACACGGTCGGGTTCCTCACCATCTACCTCGTCAAGGTTCCGGTCATCCAAGAGCTGGCCATCACCGCCAGTCTCGGCGTGAGCCTTATCATTCTCACCGACCGTTTCCTGCTCCCGGTCCTGCTCTCCTACACGAGGATGTCGGCTGACTTCCGCCGCCGGGTGAATTTCCGCCGCTTCGCCCTGCAATCCACCTGGCGCCGCCTGGTCAACTTCACCACCGGCCGCTACGCCCTGCTCCTCATCGTGGTCGGCGGCGGACTGTGGGTCTTCGGCATCCACAAGGCCCGGGAGATCAAGATCGGCGACTTCCACGCCGGCGTGCCCGAGCTCCGCCAGACCTCCCGCTACAACCGCGACACCGCCGTCATCACCTCCAAGTTCAGCATCGGCGCCGACACCATCACCACGCTCACCGAGACCGTGCCCAACGGGGTCGTGGCGCACGATGTCATGACCCTCATCGACAACTTCGCCTGGCGCATGCGCAACGTCGAGGGCGTGCAGTCCACCCTGGCCCTCACCGATTACGCCCGGAACATCAACGCCGGCTGGAACGAGGGCAGCCTCAAGTGGCGCGTCCTCGCGCGCAACCCCGCGGCGCTGGCCCAGTCAGTCTCGCCCGTGGAGACCTCCTCCGGCCTGCTCAACAATGACGGCAGCGTCATCCCCGTGATGATCTATCTCCGCGACCACAAGGCGGAGACCATCAAGCGCATCGTCGCCGCGGTGAAGGAATTCCGCGTCACCCACCCCACCGACCGCGTGAAATTCCAGCTCGCCACCGGCAACGTCGGCGTGATGGCCGCCACCAACGAGGTCGTCGAGGCCGCCCAGTTCCCGATGGTGATGTGGCTCTACGCGGCGATCGTCGTGCTCTGCCTCATCTCCTTCCGCTCTTGGCGCGCCACCGTCTGCGTGGTGCTGCCGCTGGTCATCGTCTCCGACCTCGCCTACGCGCTGATGGTCTATCTGGAGATCGGCCTTAAGACCTCGACCCTGCCGGTGGTGGCCCTCGGCGTGGGCATCGGCGTGGATTACGGCATCTACCTTTGCTCCGCCCTGCTGGAGAAAATGCGGGAAGGCTCCTCCCTTGAGGATGCCGTGTGCTGGGCCTTTGCCACCATGGGCACCTCGGTGGTGTTCACCGGCTTCACCCTGGCGATCGGCGTCGGCACCTGGGCCTTCTCTGCCCTGAAATTCCAGGCCGACATGGGCGTGCTGCTCGCCTTCATGTTTCTTTTCAACATGCTCGGGGCAATGCTGCTGATGCCCGCCCTCGCCGCGCTGCTCTTCCGCAGCAAACTCGCCGGCCGGCTCACGCCCCCGCCCGAGGCAGCTCCGACCGCGACCCACTGACCGTCGCATGGCTGCTCATGCTCCAGCCAGCGGAAACCGGGCCGCAACGCGCTTCCGCTGGATCATCGTCGGGCTGCTCTTTCTCGCCACGACGATCAACTACATTGACCGGCAGATCCTCGCGCTGCTCAAGCCCCAGCTCGACACCGAACTCGGCTGGACCAACGAGCAATACGGCCAGGTCAACTCGGCCTTCCAAGCCGCCTACGCCATCAGCTACGTGGCCTTCGGCTGGTTCATCGACCGCGTGGGCATCAGGCTCGGCTACGCCATCTCCATCGTCTGCTGGAGCCTCGCGGCCCTCTCGCACGGTTTCGTCGGCAGCGTCCGCGGATTCTTCCTCGCCCGCATCGCGCTCGGCGCCGGCGAGGGCGGCAATTTTCCCGCGTGCATCAAAGCCGCCGCCTGCTGGTTCCCGCAGCGCGAACGCGCCTTCGCCGCCAGCCTGTTCAACTCCGGCACCAACGTCGCCCCACTCATCGCGCCCGCCCTCGTGCCGTGGATCGCCCAGCACTACGGCTGGCAGATGTGCTTCATCGCCGCAGGCACGGCGGGATTTCTCTGGCTGGCGCTCTGGCTGCCCCTTTATAGCAACAACCCCGCTGACAGCCGCCACGTTTCTCCGGCGGAACGCGACCTGATCGAGAGCGACCGACAACCCGAACCCGCCGGCGCCCCTCTCGGCTGGCTGCAGCTGTTCACTTTCCGCCAGGCCTGGGCCATCATTCTCGCCAAGTTCCTCACCGATCCCGTGTGGTGGTTTTTCCTGATCTGGCTGCCCGACTTCTTCAAAAAGACCCGCGGGCTCGACCTGAAGAACAGCTGGGTCCATCTCGTCGGCATTTATGCCATCGCCACGGTGCTCAGCCTGGCCGGCGGCTGGCTCAGCGGACGCCTCATCCGCAACGGCTGGACGATCACCCGCGCGCGCAAGACGGCGATGTTCATCTTTTCCCTCTGCGTGATTCCCGTCGTGTTTGCCCCGCAGACCAACGAATGGCTCGCCGTCTGCCTCATCGGCCTCGCCGGTGCGGCGCACCAAGCCTGGTCGGCCACGATCTACGCCTCGACCTCCGACATGTTTCCCAAGCGCTCGATCGCCGCGATCTCCGGAATTGCCGGCATGGCCGGGGCCGTCGGCGGCATCATGTTCCCGCCCTTCGCCGGGGCGATGCTCGATCACTACAAGAACACTCCCGGTGGCGAGACCGCCGGCTACGCCATCCTCTTCATCATGTGCGGCAGCGCCTACGTCGTCGCCTTCGCGTTGAACCACCTCTTCGCCCCCCGCTTCGAGCCGGTCCAGGCGGGTCCACGCTGAACCGCCTGTTCGCTTTACCGCGCTTAAGCTGGTCCGCGCTTGCCGCCGCCCTGACTCTCCGCTCATCTGCTTCGGGCCAACCCTATGCCGATCCCGCAGAGTATTCTCGAACGCATCGAGACCTTCCGCCGCAACCTCGATTCCTACCTTAACCCGGATTACAAGGAAGCGCAGGTTCGCCAGGAATTCATCGACCCGCTCTTGGCCGCCCTCGGCTGGGATGTTCGGAATGAGCAGGGCTACGCCGAGGCCTACAAGGATGTCGTCCATGAGGACACCCTTCGCATCTCCGGCATCGGCACCAAGGCGCCCGACTACTCCTTCCGCATCGGCGGCACACGCAAGTTTTTCGTCGAAGCCAAGAAGCCCTCCGTCTATCTGAAGGACGATCCTGAGCCCGCCCTCCAGCTCCGCCGCTACTCATGGTCGGCGAAGCTACTCCCTCGGCATCGTCACCGACTTCCAAGAATTCGCCATCTACGACACTCGCATCCGGCCCCGGGAGGGCGACAAGGCGTCTACCGCCCGTATCTTCTACTGCATCTACGAGGAATTACCCACCAAGTGGGACGAGATCGCCGGCATCTTCGCCCGCGAGGCCGTGCTCAAGGGCTCGTTCGACAAGTTCGCCGCCACCAGCAAGGGCAAGCGCGGCACCGCCACCGTGGACGACGCCTTCCTGGAGGAAATCGAGCACTGGCGTGACCTACTCGCCCGCAACCTCGCTCTCCGCAATCCCGCGCTCACCCAGCGCGACCTCAACTTCGCCGTCCAGCGTATCCTCGACCGCATCATCTTCCTGCGCATTGCCGAGGATCGCGGCATCGAGCCCTACGGTCAGCTCATGGCCCTCACGGCCGCCGGTTCCGACTGGAAGTTGGAAGAGTCCGCGGCCGCAGCGCGCCGCACCGCCACCCTCTACCCGCGCCTCTGCGAGATTTTCGAGCGCGCCGATCTGCGCTACAACTCCGGTCTCTTCCACTTCTCCACCGAGAAAGGCCGCGAGGAGTCGCCGGACAAACTCACCCTCGGGCTTCACGTCGATGACGCCGCTCTCAAGGAAATCCTCGGCAATCTTTACTACCCTAAGAGCCCTTACGCCTTCTCCGTCATTCCCGCTGACCTGCTCGGTCATGTCTATGAGCAGTTTCTCGGCAAGGTCATCCACCTCACGCCGGACCACCGCGCCAAGGTCGAGGAGAAGCCTGAGGTCCGCAAGGCCGGCGGCGTTTACTACACGCCCACCTACATCGTTAATTATATCGTCAAGCAGACGGTCGGCCCGCTCGTTGAGGGCAAGTCGCCCAAGCAGGTCGAGAAGCTCAAGGTGCTCGACCCCGCCTGCGGCTCCGGCTCGTTCCTCCTCGGTGCCTACGACTTCCTCCTCGACTGGCACCTGAAGTATTACCTCGCTCACGATCCCGCCGCCTGGGCGAAAAAGAAGCAGCCGCCGCTCTACGAGACCGCGCCCAACGCCCACGGTGTCGGCCGGGGCTCGGGCAACTGGCAGCTCACTACCGCCGAGCGGAAGCGCATCCTCGTCAATAATCTGTTCGGCGTGGACATCGATGCGCAGGCCGTGGAGGTGACGAAGCTCTCACTCCTGCTCAAGGTGCTGGAGGGCGAGGCCCGCGAACTGCGCGGCAAGCAGCTCGACTTCCACCGCGTGCTCCCCGACCTCGGCCACAACATCAAGTGCGGCAACAGCCTGATCGGTTCCGATTTCTACGCCCAGCCCGACCTGCCGACGCTCGACGACGAGGCGAGGATCAAGATCAACGCCTTCGACTGGGCCGTGGAATTCAAACCCATCATGGACGGCGGTGGCTTTGATGCGGTCATCGGGAACCCGCCGTATGTCAGGCCTCACAATCTTGAATCGGCAGACAAAGAATACTTCTGGCAGCACTACTCCACCTTCACCCATAAGGCAGACCTCTACTGCTGTTTTATCGAGAAGGCCGGCCAACTCCTCCGTGCCGACGGTCTTTTTTCATTCATCGTATCGCATGGTTGGCTGCGATTGAATAGCTTCCAAGAACTGCGCCGATTCTTTCTGAAGTCTTGTCAAGTCGAAGAACTCGTTGAATTGCCGTTCAGGGTTTTTAAGGATGCGCAGGTCGACACAGGAATCTTCGTCGTGCGGAAGGCATCCGCAACCAAGAGTCATCGGATTCGCATTATCCGTGCTAACCAGAGTAGGGAGAGTGCAGAGTTCACTGTCTCGAAGGAGATTCCTCAGGTCACATTTCAGAACAGTAGCATCCCATAGTGGATGAGCAAGCTGATGCAATCGCTTGCGAGTGAACGCCAGCCGGGGTGCGGGAACGAGAGGAGCGATTGATAATTTTCTG
>JAYTUA010000132.1:0-6741 GCA_043745015.1 Opitutaceae bacterium
TCATCGACCGCGTCAGTTGTTTTAAGCATCGTAACTTGAACAACGCCAAACGGTGCGCCTTTTGGCGACTACGACTTCAACTGCATGAGTCCGGCTAAGACGCTAAAGCTTCCCTGCAGGAACAACCCGTGGCCCGCCCATCCGGCCGGCCGGTGAAGCCAGCTCATACACTAAAGCTTTCCCCGCATGAACAACTGGCCTTGGCGTTCGGGTTGGAGAACTTGAAGCCGCCGGCGACCATCTTCGCCGAGTAGTCGAGCTGCGTGCCCTTGAGGTAAAGCGCGGTCTTGGGATCCACCACCACCGGCACGCCGGCGGAGCGAACGAGAATGTCACCCTGGCGCGGCGCGGGCACGAATCGGAGCTTGTAGCTCAAGCCGTTGCAGCCGCCGCCGGTGATGGCGATGCGGAGAAAGTCGCCTGACCGCTCGCGGGCGATGAGGGCCGCGACCTTCTCGCCCGCGGCCCCGGTCAGGCGCACGAGGTTCTCGTTGCCCTCGCGGACCCCGGCGGGTGGTGGAACTGTGGCGGAGGCGGTCACGGCGACACTTATGGCTCGGCGCGGAATTTTTGCAAGCGGCGCGATACATCGCCACCTTTCGCCTCGGGGTTCTTATTTAGCGGCCGCACCCAACTCCGCCAGCCCTTGCTCCAGACGCGGGCCCATCATTTTGTCGCAGCTCATGAACACGGTCATCGCTTTCATGACAAAATTCTTCGGGCCATACATCGCCAACGTCACTTCGGTCTGGTCTCCCTTCGGCTGGAAGGTGAGATCGACGTAGTTCGTGCCGGCCATCGGGGCCAGCCACACGGATGTGAAACGGACAAGCTCGTTGGGCTTGCTCTCGGTGATGGTGCTCGTGCCCGCACCGACTTGGTTGTTGCCCTGCCAACTGCACGCGGCGCCCACGCCGGAGCTGGGCCCGGACCAGGTGATCTTCGCGTTGGGATCGAGTTTCAGCCACGGATTCCAGAGGACGAAGTTGCGCTGATCGTTTGTGCGCCCAAACAGCGCCGACGACGACGCGGCGACTGTGGCTTTGCGCTCGATGCGGTAGTCATTGGATTGTGCAGCGGCGACAATGAGAAAAACGCCGAGGAGAACGGCGAGGGTGATGAGGATTTTTATTAGCATGTCGAGTTGAGGTGGTTGGAAAAAATAAGCGGGTGGCGTTGGACGCGGCAAATTTATTACGCCTGCCTGTCCCGATAGATCAGACCCAGCAGCAAACCGAACAACGAATATTGCAGCAGCGTCGCCAGCGCCTCGACCCCCATCCAGGACGCAATCGTGGGCACCTGATATTTTGCCGGCTCGGCCAGCACCATATAACTGCCAAGAAACGCGCCCATGATGAGCGCAAACTTGAGCGCTTCAGCCAAGCCGCCGCCCGCACCACGCACGCGCGGGAAGAGCCATGCCATCACCGCGCCCTGCACCAGCATGGAGCTCATGCCGAGCGGGACAATCGGATCGGGGCGCTCGAAGCTCACGGCAGCATAGTGCGCCTTGTTGGATCACAAAATGATTCAGTGGCTGCACGATCATCGTGGCCAGGAGATAAGCGCCAATGGTAAGCGCGAATTGCCTGAGGGTTGGTTTCATGGTTCGGGAAATTATTTTTTTGACTTCTTCTTGGATGCCTTGGCCCGCGGGTTGAAATCGAGCGCAAGCCGCAGCCATTCGCGTAGCGCACCCTCGGTCTTCGTGCCGACGGGATCGATGAAAGCGAAGCCCTTCATCGGCCGCCCCGTGAAATCCATCGGCTTGCATCCGGTGCGCTTCATCACTTCGGCGTCGAGCGCCGGATCGAACCGCACCATCAGCCGGCGATCGAGGACGCCAACGCACATTTTTCCGTCCACCATGAAGCACGGGCCGCCCATCATGATTTTCGTCTCGAAGGAAACGCGCTGCGCGGTGAAGATGGTGGTGATGCGCTGGGCGAGAGTTTCGTCGTAGGCCATGGGATCGGTGCGTTGAGTCGGGACTTGCAGCTACAAATGCCGGGCCAGCCGGTTGAGCGCGCCCTCCCAACCCTCGTGGTGGCAGACGCGCATCGGTTCGTCGGGGAAAAGCGTGTGCCGCACTTCGATCTCGGTGAGCGAAGGTTCGGGCGCGCGAAAGAAAATCGACACCATCGTTTCTTTGTCCGCGTCGGGGTGCGGCACCAGCGGCACCCAAGAATAGATCAGGCTCTGCTCCGGCTGAATGCCCAGAAACTTACCCCGCACCGGGCAGTCGCCATCGGGCGCGGTAAACCGAAAATAAAACTCGCCGCCTTCGCGCAGATCGAACCGCTCCACCTTCAACGTCATTTCCTCGGTCGGTCGAAACCATTCTTCGAGATGCTCCGGCATGGTCCACGCGCGATAGACTCGCGAAAGCGGATGCGGATAGCTGCGGATGATCGTAGTCTCCAGCGTGCGGGGTGTGGGTGGCATTTTATTTTTTCGTTTTCTTGGAGGAAGATTTAGCAACCGCACTCCGGGCTTCCTGCGCCGCCATCCGATCGAGATAGCCGCCGAGCCGGTCGAGTTTTCCTTCCCACTGCGCGCGGTAGCGTTCGATGAACGCCACCGCCGGGCGCAGCGGCTTGGCTTCGAGGTGAATCTGATGCACGCGGCCACTCTGTTCGCGGCGAACCAGGCCGGCGCCTTCCAGCACCTTGATGTGCTTCGAAACCACGTTGAGCGAACAGTCGAACTCCGCCGCTACCTCCGTGACTCGCCGATCCCGCTCAGCCAGCAACCCCAGCATCCGTCGCCGCGCCGAGTGTGCGAGCGCTGTGAAAGTGTCGTCAAGTTGACGGTCAACATTCATTCAATTGGATGAATGTTGTGAACCCACGCGACAACGCAAGCGGAAACTCGCGTGCTCCGCCTCAACACCGCGCGGCAATCAAGCGCCGGGCCACCGTGACGGCATTGGCAAAGCTGCGCGGGCTGGCCTTCCCCTGCCCTGCAATGCCGAAGGCCGTGCCGTGGTCGGGGCTGGTCCGGACATGCGGCAGGCCGAGCGTGACGTTAACCGCCTCGTCGAAATCGACGACCTTGAGCGGCGCAAGGCCCTGGTCGTGGTACAGCG
Organism: Opitutaceae bacterium; assembly: GCA_043745015.1. Classification (GTDB taxonomy): domain Bacteria; phylum Verrucomicrobiota; class Verrucomicrobiia; order Opitutales; family Opitutaceae; genus Lacunisphaera. Next base: position 3,092 of record JAYTUA010000132.1, read on the forward strand.
CCACGACCACATCAAACTCCCCGCGCAAGGCGCGGGCGAAAAGCGTGTCCGCCGGCTGGCACAGCGAGAGCCCCGGAAATTCGCCCCGGATTCTTTCCAGCGCCGGATTGATAAAATCGCGTTCTTCCCGACCGAGGAGGCCGGCCTCGCCGGCGTGCGGATTCAAGCCGCAAACCCCGATGCGGGGCGCGGTCACCCCATCCGCCCGGGCCAGCTGGTTCGCGGCCTTGATCGTGCGTTGCAACAACTGCGGCCCGAGCAACTGCGCCACTTCGATCAACGGTACGTGCCAGGTAACGAGCGCGACGCGCAGCCGGCCGCCGCAGAAACACATCACCGGATCACCGCCCCAGCGGGCCGCGAAGAATTCCGTCTGGCCGGGGAAGGGATAGCCGATGGCCGCGAGCCGCTCCTTGCTGATCGGGGCGGTGACGACACCGGAAAATTCGCCGGTCTTGCCGCCTGCGGCTGCGCGCTCCATTGCCGCCCAGGCGAGCAACGCGCCATCGCCATCAGGCTGGCCGGTGGTGGCCGCATAGTCTTCGAGACCGACAGGCACCTTCGTCACCCCCGCAGGCAAAGTCTCCAGCCAGCGGGCCGGACCGATCACGGCGACCCCGGAATGCTCGGCGGAATTCGTCGCGAGCCACGAGGCGATTATTTCCGGGCCAACCCCGGCGGGATCGCCGCAAGTAATGGCCAGCTTACCCGTGATCTTCATGGATTTCTACGCCCGCGGTCGCCGTCGGCCGGGCAAACCCGCGCTTCCCGCCGGCGAAAAATTCCAGAAACCGCCGCGCCTCGGGGGATTTGGCCACACGGCCTGCCGCCAGTTTGCGCGGGTCACCGCCCGCGAATACCGCCGCATAAGATTCCTTCAATTCCGCGACGGCCTCGCGGCTGAATCCCCGGCGTTTGATTCCGACCAGGTTCAAGCCTGCCACTTCGTTGCGTTCCGCCACCAGGAGGAACGGGGCGAGGTCCTGGGTGATCCGGGCCAGTCCGGCAATCATCACGCCTTCGCCGATGCGACAGAATTGGTGCGCCCCCGCCCCGCCGCCGAAGAACGTGAAACTGCCGACGTCCACATGGCCGCCGAGCATGATGTTCGTAGCCAGCACCACGTCGTCACCCACCGTGCAGTCGTGACCGACATGCGCATTGGCCATGAGGTAGCAGCGCGCGCCCACCACCGTGTCCTTGCCTGCATAGATCGAGCGGTTGATGGTGACATGCTCCCGGATGACCGTGCCTGCGCCCACGCGCACACCGCTGACAGTTTTCTGGTCAAACTTCAGGAAATTGGGATCGCCGCCGACCACCGCGAACGGATGCACGCTGACCCCGTCGCCTAGCACGGCGCCGCGCTTGATGATGGCGTGCGCGTGGATGTCGCAACCCGCCCCCAGCTTGGCGCCCTCCTCGATGATGGCCGTGGCGTGGGTGCTCATTCGGCCGCGCCTCCCCGGCCCCGGCGCGCCGCCGGTCGGTCCGGCATGAAATCCATCTGCGTGTCCTTGAGCAGGTCGTAATTTTTCAGGATGCGCATGACCTGCAGCGTGTCGTTCTTGGTGTAATTCTGGTTCACCTCCACCTTGTCGAGGAGGTCGAGCAGCATGGCCCGGAAGGAGATGATCGCGTCCACGCCATGTTCCTTGAGCAGTTCCACGCTCTGGGAACGGAATGGCTCGGCCGTCGGCAGGCTGGGCAGCACGAGAATCTTGGTAAAGCCCCCGGCCGGATCGTCCGCCGTGGCCGGCGGGAAAAAGCGCGTCACATCCTTCAGGACTTTTTCCTCGAGAAATCCAAAGATCTCGGGGCTGCTCTTCAGCATCGTCGGCGTGAAGACGCCCGTATGCCAGCCCTTGACGGCCACCACGGCCTGGCGGACGAAAGGCAGCTCGTTGGAAAAGAGGAAAAATCCGGGTTTGCGGGCCCCGCGCTGCCACGCCGGGTTGAAGACCACGAGATCCACTTCTTCGTCGCCGGTCTTGCGGCGGGCCGCGACCTGATACTTGCGGGGCTGGCGGACCAGAAATCCATTCTGTTCGAAGTACTCACGGACAATGCCTTCGTCGATGGCTGACATGAGGATAGTTTAACCAAAATGCGGGCGAAGGAAACCCTGAGTTTAGCCCGTTGCACCGATTTCGCGCCAGACGGATTCGACCAGCTTGGGGTCGATCCCGGCCTGGGTCGCGGCCTCGCCCAGACGGCGGAGCACGACAAACCGCAGTTGCCCGGCCCGGTTCTTTTTGTCGCGTTGCATGGCCTCCATCAAAGCACCGACCGTCAGCGGGGCCCGTAACGCTGCTGGCAAGTGGTGCTTCAACAAGCATTGTTCAACCCGGGTGGCATCCGGCGTCGAAATATACCCGAGCTTCAGTGACAACCGGGCCGCAGCGACCAAGCCCACGGCAACGGCCTCGCCATGCAGATAGGGCCCGTACCCGGTCACCTGCTCGATCGCGTGGCCGAAGGTATGGCCGAGGTTAAGCAACGCGCGTCCGCCCTCCTTGGCTGTCTCGCGCTCGTCGGCCTGAACTATCGCCGCCTTCATTTCACAGCATCGCCGGATGGTCGGCAGCAAGGCGGCGCTTTGGATGGTAAGTGGTTCGCGTTCGAGCTGCGCCCAGAGTCCGGCGTCACCGAGCAGACCGTATTTGATCACTTCGGCCATGCCGGCGGCAAACTCACGCTCCGGCAGCGTCCGAAGAAAATCTGTGTCCACAAACACAGCCCGGGGATGATGGAGGGCGCCCACGAGATTCTTGCCCGCCGATAGATTGATCCCTGTTTTGCCGCCGATCGAGCTGTCAACCATGGCCAGCAGGGTGGTCGGTACCTGCATGAAATCGATGCCCCGGAGGTAACTCGCCGCGGCAAATCCGCCCAGGTCACCCATCACTCCGCCACCCAGTACCCACAGGATCGAGCTGCGATCGATGCGCTCGGCCGCTAGGAAATCGAGTACCTGTCCGAGGCTGGCCAGTGATTTGGTTTTTTCTCCTGCAGGGAGGATCAGTCGGGGAATCGAGCTAAAATTCTCGGCCAGAAATTTCGCCTGCGCTTGCACCACACCCTCATCGGTAAGAAGCACGGAGACCCGGCCAGCCTTGCTCGCTTCGACCAACGCCATCTGGATGGTTGAACTGAGATCATGGGGAAAATCTATGGGATAACTTCTGGATCCTAATTCGACTATGAGCGCCTGTGCCATGGAAGTGTTTAAAACCAGCTACTTGCGCAGGTCAATGCCTGTGTGCGAGCGTTTATGAGATGAGGTCTCAAATAAGCACTTGACATGATACTGTGTCTCATATTCATATCCATCCACTTCTAATGAAAACCTCTAATCCTTTGAAAAACATCCGTCTGCTAATTTGCGCTGCCTTGTTATTCAACTTGGCCACCTCCCAAGCCCATGCCGACGAAAACTACTTCGGCTACACCTACGGCGCTGAAACCCTGCCCAAGGGGCACAGCGAGCTCTACCAATGGGTGACCTCCCGCTCTGGCAAGGCTGACGGCAGCTACCACGCCATCGACCTACAGACCGAACTTGAGCACGGCTTCACCGATCACCTCCAAGGTTCCCTTTATCTGAACGCCATCCAACACGACGTCTCGGGCGTCTCCGGCTTCACCAA
>JAYTUA010000133.1:0-24696 GCA_043745015.1 Opitutaceae bacterium
GCCGGCAGCGCCCGGAGCTTTTCGAGCGAGGCCGTGCCAAAGGCCGACTCGGCAAATTTCACCCCCGCCTCCTCCGCCTGCGCGCGCGTCGCCAGCGGCCGGGCGGCGCTAAGGATCGAGCCGCTCTCGCCGATCGCCTTGTGGAAAAGTCCCTGTGCGAGGGGCGATGCCATCAGGGCGCTGACCGCGAACGAGCCGGCGGATTCGCCGAAGATCGTGACGTTGTCCGGGTCGCCGCCAAAGGTGGCGATGTTGCGCTTCACCCATTGGAGCGCGGCGACCATGTCCAGCAACCCATAGTTGCCCGACGCGCCGTGTGGCGACTCCTTCGTGAGCTCCGGATGCGCGAGGAAACCAAAGATGCCCATCCGGTAGTTCATGCTGACGACCATCACGCCCTTCTTCGACAGGTTGCCGCCGTCCTGCCGCGGCTCGGAGGTGGAGCCCGCCACGAAGCCGCCGCCGTAAATCCATACCATCACCGGCAGTTTGCCCGCAGGCTTGGCCGGCATCCACAGGTTGAGATACAGGCAGTCCTCGCTCGGACCGTCGTCGTGGAAGATCATGTCATCGAAGATGCGGCCCTGCATGGCGCGCGCTCCGTACTCGGAAGCTTGGCGCACGCCGGTCCACGGCACGACCGGCTGCGGCGCCTGCCAGCGCAACGCGCCGACCGGCGGCGCGGCAAAGGGAATGCCCTTGAAGGTGCGCACCTTCCCGTCGCCGCTGACCACGCCCTCGAGGATGCCGTCGGCCGTCGGCAGTTGCACATGGGTCACAGGCTGAGCGGGCAGGATCACCGGCAGCAAGACAAGCCAGAGGGTCCAAATCGTTCGGGGTAGTTTCATGGGATTTCCTAGAGTGGGGTTCGTGCTCCCAGAGTTACTCACTTTGCGCAAAAGCGAAAGAGCCGTTCTTACCCCGGCAGTAAAAAATCCGGCCCTTGTTTCTTCGCCGCGGTTCAGGCATGCAGTTCCTGTGAACGACCCGACGCCTGACGCCGATGCGACCCCGCCTGTCCCCCACCGGCGCCGGCCGCGCTACGCGGGCAAGAATCCCCGGCGCTTCGAGGAGAAATACAAGGAGCTCAATCCGGCGCGCTACGCCGGTGACGTGGCCAAGGTCATCGCCTCGGGCAAGACCCCCGCCGGTACGCACCGTCCCATCATGGTCGCCGAGATCCTCTCCATCCTCGCGCTCCAGCCCGGCGAACTCGCCGTGGACTGCACTCTCGGTTACGGCGGTCACACGAGTGAAATGCTTCCCCTCCTCTCTCCGGGCGGACGCCTCATTGGCCTCGACGTCGATCCCATCGAGCATCCCAAGACCACCGCCCGCCTGCGCGCCGCGGGCTGGGACGAAAAATGTTTCACGGCGGTCCGCTCCAACTTCGCCGGCCTGCCCAAGGTGCTGGCGGAACTCGGTCTCGCCGGCGCCGACGCCATCCTCGCCGACCTCGGCGTCTCCTCGATGCAGCTCGACGACCCCGCCCGCGGCTTCACCTTCAAGACCGACAGCCCGCTCGACCTGCGCCTGAATCCGGCGCGCCCACCCTCCGCCGCCGACTGGCTCGCCCGCGTGTCCGAGTCCGACCTCGCGGCGGCGTTGACTGATAACGCCGACGAACCCCACGCGGCGCTCCTCGCCCGCGAGCTCACCGAGCGCCGCACCGGGACGCCGTTCACCCGGACGCTCCAGCTTGCCGCCACGATCCGCAACATTCTCCGCGAGCACCAGCCGCGACATGATCCGGAGACGGCCGACGACACCGTGCGCCGGGTATTCCAGGCGCTCCGCATCGCCGTCAACGACGAGTTCGGTGTGCTCGACCTGTTTCTGCGGAATTTGCCCGCTTGCCTCAAGCCCGGCGGCCGCGTCGCGATCCTCACCTTTCACTCCGGCGAGGACCGCCGCGTGAAGCAGGCTTTCCGCGAAGGTGTCCGCACCGGCCTTTACGCCTCGACCAACGACGAGGTCATCCGCGCCGGCCCGGAGGAACGCCGGGCCAACCCGCGCAGCACCTCGGCCAAACTCCGTTGGGCCGTGCGCGCCTGAGGCCGGGAGGTTGACGCTGCAGGTTGCTTCGCCAAATATGGGTTTACCGGCACTGGGCCGGCCAACCCCCGCCCCGCCATGATGGACCCCCACCGCCTTTGCCTCGCCGTCTGCACCTTGTTTCTCGCGGCGAGCCCCGGCCTCGCCGCCGCTCCCGTGCATGTGTGGGAAAAACAGGAACTCACGTTCACCGCCGCGCAGGATTATCCGAACCCCTACACGGACGTCATTGTCTGGGTTGACCTGACCGGTCCGGGATTCAGCAAGCGCATCTACGGCTTCTGGGACGGCGGCCGGACCTACCATCTGCGCCTGCTGGCAACCGCGCCGGGCGCATGGGCCTGGAAGAGTGGCTCCAATCAAACCGACGCGGGCTTGAACGGAAAAACCGGTGGATTCACCGCCGCAGCCTGGACCGAGGCGGAGCTGAACGAGAACCCGCTGCGACGGGGCATGATCCGCCCGACCGCCAACGGCCACGCCTTGGAGCACGCGGACGGCACGCCCTACCTCGCCATCGGCGACACCTGGTATGCGATTCCTTCCAACCGGTTCAAATGGTATGACGACGACCAGGAGCGGCCCCTCGGGCCCGAGGCCGGCTTCAAGGATTACGTGCGCTACCGCAAGGCGCAGGGTTTCAACTGGGTCAACGTCATCGCCGCCTTTCCCAACTGGAAGACCGACGACAAGCCGTGGTCGCTCAAGATGAACGACGAGGCGCACACGACCATCCGGTCCGCGTGGCTCGAGTTCGGCACCGGCAGCGCCAAGAACATGGACAATGAGGGCGGCCGGCCCTTCTTCTTCCCCGGCAAGGTGCCCGGCTGGGCGGACTATTTCCCCGACATGGACCGGATCAACCCGGAGTATTTCAAATACCTCGACCGCAAGATCGACTACCTCAACGCCCACGGTTTCGTGCCGTTCATCGAGGCCTCCCGCCGCGACTCGGGCCTGCTCTGGAACAAATATTACCAGTGGCCCGATTCCTACACCCGCTACATCCAATACATCTGGTCGCGCTATCAGGCCAACATCACCGTGCTCAGCCCCGTGCACCTTGATATCATCGCCGAGACGGTCAGCCCCGACGACTACTCCCACGCCATCCGCGTCGTGAAGGAAAAGTTCGGCCCGCCGCCGTTCGGCACGCTGCTCTCCGCCAACGCCAATCCCTCCACCCTCGAGAACTGGGGCGACGATTCCTGGGTCACCTTCCACCAGACCGGAAACATGCGGGAGCATAACAATTACTGGTATCTGACCGAGATCTACAACCTGAAGAAACCGATCCCGGGCATGAACGGCGAGCCCTACTACTCGGGCTACAAGGACAACCGCGGCAGCGGGGCGACGAACTACAAGCTCGGGGCCGACGGCGGCACGGAGCGCGATGACCAGCTCTGCCGCTCGGGTCTCTACGGCTGCTTTCTCTCCGGCGGGCTCGCGGGCCACGTCTATGGCGCGGAGGGCATCTGGGGTGCCGACATCGAGCCCACCGCCCCGACCAAGATGTGGGACGCGTTCCAGTGGCGCTCCGGCGCCGAGGTGCAGTTCCTCCGCACCTTCGCCTTCTCCATCGGCCGGCGTTACCAGGAACTCGTGCCCCTTGCGGACTTGGTCTCGCCCAACAAGACCCACAGCGTGCTCAGCTACGACGGCTGGGCCTACTGCGCCCGGACGCCGGACAAGGACATCTTCCTCGCCTACTTTGAAAACGGCTGCCCGCGCTCCCATATCCGCGGGGCGAAACTCAACAGCTTCTACCGCGCCCAATGGTTCAACCCGCGCGACGGCACCTGGCTGGATGCCGGCACCGGCAAGGTCCGGGCCAACAATATCGGCATCATCACCCTGCCCGAATTTCCGAGCGCCACCGACTGGGGCCTGCGCCTGACCTATGATAGTCCGGCCCCGGCTGGTCGCTGAGATGCGAATTCCTGTGTCTGTCTCCGCCGCCCCAGCTCACGGATGAACGCGAAAGACTGGGACAAGCTCGCGAACGCGTACGCCGATGAGGTGTGCGACATTTTCATGCGCGACCGGCGCGGGGTCATCGCCCGCTGGTTGAAAACGAACGGCCTGCTCAGCGGCCGCCGGTCGGTGTTGGATATCGGCTGCGGCATCGGGTCCTTCTTCCGCAAATACGGCCGGCATTTCGGGATCAAGACCGGGACCGATCACTCGGACCAGATGCTCCAGCTGGCCCGGAGCCGCTGTCGCGGCCAGCCGGACATCACGTGGGAGCGGGCCGACGTATTCGCCCTGCCGACGCGCTGGCGCTCCAGCGCAGATCTCGTGGTCTGCGCCAATGTGCTCAGCTTTGTCGCTCCGGGGGCGTGCCGCCGCGCGCTGCGCCAGATCGGGCGCACCATAAAGCCCGGCGGCCGGGTGCTGCTGATTATTCCCGCGCTGGAAAGCCATGACGCCGTGGTGGCGATCGAGACCGGCCGGCCGGCACCGCACCGGCGCAGTACCGCCGTGGTGCAACGCGACGACCGCCGACAGCGCTTCTTCACCGCGGCCGGTATTCACCAACTCGCCGCCGGTACAGGTCTGTTGGAGGTCAGGGTGCGGAAGGTCTGGTATCCGTGGGCGGATGAGGGCATCACCCGCCCGCCCCGCGGCGCGGAGCCCCCGTGGGACTGGCTGGTCACGGGGCGCCGGGCCTGACGGACGCTTACTTATCCTTCACGAACTCGAGCAGATCACCGGGCTGGCATTTCAGCTCCCGGCACAAGGCCTCGAGCGTGCTGAAGCGCACGGCCTTGGCCTTGTTGGTCTTGAGGATCGAAAGGTTGGCCAGGGTGAGGTCCACCCGCCGCGCCAGATCGGTGAGGCTGATCCCGCGTTCCGCCATCACCCGGTCAAGATTGAGTTGGATAGGCATGGCGTCAGACGGTGAGATCGTTTTCGGTCTTGAGTTTCAGGCCCTGCCGGAAGGCCTCGGCCACGACCAGCACGAGGCAGCCCGTGATCAAACCACCCTGGGCGGAAAGCAGTCCGGGCGAGAAATTGAAATGCAACGGACCGGACCCGCCGGCAACCTGCAGGCTGGTCTGCAGGCCAGTCAGCACCACGTGCTGGCTGAGATAGCCACCCATGACCTGGGAGGCCCAGATTTCGAGTCCCGTCCCAACCAGGCTGTAGACGATAAGAGTTACGCCGATACCCCGCACCAAGCGCAGGTTTGTGTCACTGAAAACCTCGCCCCGCTCGATATTGGCGCAGACGTTGCGCAGCGAACTGAACAGGATCCAGGAAAAGGCAACAATCACCACCATCGAGGGGATCATGGTCCAGCGCAGGGCCGAGACCAGCGCGGCATCCTTGCTGCAAAGATCCATCTGCAGTGTTCCCCGCAAGGCGGGGAGGTTCAGTGAGCCGGGCTTGGCACGGTCGGCGCTCAGCCCGACCGCACCAGGTGCCGCGGGCAGGGAGATTTCGCCCACTGTGACCATGAGCTTCGGTTCATCCACGAAGCGGTTTTGGAGCCACGTGTTAAACGTGAGGGTGAGCAACCAGAAGGTCGCCATGATAACAGTCAGGATGCGCAGGAAGCCGAAGAGGACGCGAAGATTGCCCGGGAGGTTGGTGAATAGTTTCATAGGAGTTGGAGGGTTATTGATAATCGATAAACCAGGATTTCATTTCGTCAATATCTATTTATCGTTTTTCGATAATTCCTTTCCAGCGCCTCCACCCAGGCCCCTCGGGCCCCGCAATAAATTCAAGTAAGGTTCGCCAAGCCAACACCCTGCTGCCCTCGTGGGTCTCATCGACCTCCATCCCGATCTTCCTCCCTGCGCGGGCTGCGGCCGCTGCTGCCATCTCGTGGTTGAGTTGAGGCCGGGTGATGTGGTCCCCGAGGAGTTCGTCATCGAGCACGGCGGCACCCGCTGCATGGATCAGCGCGGCAACGGCGCCTGTGTCGCCCTCGATCCGGTCACGTTGCTCTGCACCATCTACGCCGACCGGCCGCAGACCTGCCGCGAATTCAACCGCGGGGAGGATCTGTGCCGCCGGATCCTCGCGCGTCCCGTCCTGAGCGCAGCCACATAGAGGTTGCCTAATCGCCGTTCCGGCACTGCGTCACTCCCATGACCTTCGGCAAAATACTTCCTGTCCTCCTCTGCACCCTGGCCCTGACGGCCCCGGCGTTGGCGCAGGGCCGGCACGCCAAGGGTGAAAAGCCGCTGAGTATTTCGCAGGGCCGGACGGTGGAGCTCGCCGACTTCCTCGTGACAGGCATGACGACCATCTTCGACTTCACCAGTGAGTATTGCCCGCCCTGCCGCGCCTATGCGGAGCCGCTGCTCGCCCTGCACCAAAGGGCTAGCGACCTGGCCGTGGTCAAAATCGACATCAACCGGCCGGAATATCACCAGATCGACTGGGAATCGCCGGTCGCCCGGCAATTCGAGCTGTCCGGCAAGAGCTTCCCCCACTTCAAGATCTACGGGCCCGACGGCAAACTCATCGCCGAGGGCCCGCCGGCGCGCCAGCAGGTCAACCAATGGCTCGCTGAGATGAAGTAGTTTTTCACCGCGCTGTGGGGAAGACCGGGAGGAGGCCGGCCAAAGGGAATCATCCCTGGCCCGCCCCGGCCGCCGGATCAGCCGAGTCCGCCGCCGGCTTCCTGGCCGGTTTGTGTTCGCTCAGGCAGTCGGTGCAGATGCCGTGGGTGAACTGGATGTGATCACGGCGCGCGAAATAGACCTCCACCTGCCGCCAGTAGCCATCGTCGTCGCGCACCTTTTTGCACCAGGCGCAGATGGGCAGCAGGCCCGTGAGCGTCTGCACCTCGGCGTGGGCGCTGCTCAGCTCTTCGTGCCGCAACTGGAGATTGGCGATCAGCAGGGCCACGAACAGCGCCACCATGAAAAAACTCACCTCGAGATCGCCGATGATCTGCAGCGAGGCCGAGGCCTCGGTCGAGCCGCGGACTGCGAAAATCATGGCGAGGGCCACGCGCATGGTGTGAAAGATTCCGTGAACCAGGAAAGCGGTGGCCGGTGAGACCACCGGCTGCCAGAACATGGCCGGCGCCCGCCGCAGGCTGTGCCAGGCCCAGAAGGAGAGACCCGACCACACGATGCCGTTCAGCACCATCCGCCCGCTGGTGGGCTGGTCCAGGAACAGAAAACCAGTGAGGCCGGCCGCGTGCAGGAACAGCACCATGCCAAATAGCTTCCAAGTGCGGGTGAGGCCGGCCGTGCGCTGGGCCCCCAGACAAAGGGTGCACTGGCCAACGGTGACGAGCAGGGTCGGTCCCAGCCGGGAAACCCAATGGGGCAGTTCCGGACGCAACGCGAAAAGCACATCCGCCACGGTCATGACCCACGCCGCCAGCATCCAGTAACGCATCGTCGGCGGCCGCTCCTGCCTCAGCCAGTAGTGCGTCAACAGGCCCGCCAGGATGACACCGATGACGATGTTGGTGAGGTAGGTGACGGTCTCCTGTCCCATAGGCAACGCTCAGACGATGAACCAAGCTGACGCGGTGGAAAGCGTATTTTGAAAAACGGCGCGCATGCGCAATGCAAAAGCTTCGCGCCAACGCTCCGCGCGTGCGCCGCCGGTCAGCTCGCAGCCTCGGCCGCCTGACGCCGGATGACCTCGAAAGCTTTTTTAATCTGCGCGGGAGAACCGTTGGCCTCGAGGTCCAGCCGGCCCGAGTAGCCCCCAGCCGCCAGCGCGGCAAAAAACGGCCGGAAATCATCGCCCGCCACGCCGGGCAGCGTGCGATCCTTGTTCTCCGCCAGTTCGACCACTCCCACCCACGGCATCGCCCGGGCGAGGTCCGCCGGCGTGTCGCCCATGTGCGCCATGTGGAACAGGTCGGCCAGCACCCGGATGGCCGGATGATCCGCCGACCGGACCACGTCCGTAACTTCACCCAGATGGTTGAGGTAGTTGCACTCACTCGCCTGCTGCGCCTCGACCGCCACGGTGATCCGGTGCCGCGCCGCCCGCGGTCCCATGGCCTGCAGCAACGCGACAAACTGCTCGTCCGCCTTCTCCTTCGGCCAGCCGGGCGGAAGCTGCCGCGCCGTGTTGCTCCCAAAGACGATGTATTCGCCGCCAACCTCGCGCAGCCGCCGGAAGGCCGTCTCGGCAAAAGCCAGCACCCGCGGGTGGTCGGCGTCGGGGCCGGTGCAGCGGAGCCGGGGATCGCGCAGGAAGCTGTTGCAGCCCAGCACGGGCAGCGGGGCGGCGGCGGCGCGTTCGCGCCCCGGGGCAAAATCCGCGTCGGGCCGGTCAGGCACCAGGAAACGCGCGACGCTCTCGACCAGAAAATCCGCCCCGCAGGCCTTGAGCTCGGCCGCCCGCTCAAGCGGCGCCGTGATGCCCACCCCCGTGAACAACGGCCGCCGCGCCGGGGCGGCGCGCAAACCCATCGGGACCAGCAGGGCCGACGCCGCGAGCGTACCGTGCCGGATGAATTCACGGCGGCTGCAGGCAGAGGGGGCGAGGCATCGGCGCGAGAATGAAACCAACGGGGCCGCTGGCGCAACCACCGACCGGCGCGGCCACCGGGCGGGGTTGCTTATCCCCGCGAAAAATCCAACCTGCCGGGAGATGAAGCCGAATATCCTGCTGGTTTTCCTGATGCGCTTCGAGGAAACCACCCGGATGCTGCAGGGCATCGTGCAATACGAGCGCTCGCACCGGCAGTGGACCACCTTCCTCGACGACGAGGCACGCGCGGAGCGCGACCCGGGCTTCCTGCGCGGTGAAAAATGGCATGGCGTGATCAGCCGCCACACTACCTCGGCCCTCGTCAAGCACTGCGCCCAGCTGGGCATCCCGCTGGTGGACCTCAATGACACGCCGCCCTTCCCCGGCGTGCCCAAGATCCGGCCCAACAACACCGCCATCGGCCACCTCGGCGCCGAGCACTTCCTTGAGCGGGGTTTCCGTCATTTTGCCTACTGCGGGTTTTCCAACGAGGCCTGGTCCTGCGAGCGCCGCGACGGCTATATCGAGGCCCTGCGCCTCGCCGGCCAGCCCTGCAACGTGCTGGACCTCGCTTACCCCGGCGACATGACCCCCGACTGGAATGCCGAGCAGACCCGGCTGATAGCCGCGTGGCTTACCGGCCTGCCCAAACCTTGCGCCATTATGGCCTGCGTCGATGTGCGCGCCTTCCAGGTCCTCACCGCGGCCCAGCAGGCCGGCCTGCTCGTCCCCGAGGAGATCGTCCTGCTCGGCGTCAACAACGACGTCATGCGCTGCGAGCTTACCTATCCGTCGCTTTCGAGCATTGCGCCCAACGCCCACCAGTCCGGCTACCAGGCCGCCGAGGTGCTCGACCGCCTGCTGCGCGGGGGCCGGCCCGACGCCATGGACGTGCGGGTGGATCCCCTCGGGGTCGTGGCCCGGCTGTCCACCGACATTTTGGCCATCGGCGACAAGAATGTGGCCGCCGCGCTCAGCTTCATCCGCGAGAATGCCTGCATGGGCATATCGGTGAATGAGGTCGTGAGCCATGCCGCGGCCTCGCGCAGCCAGCTGGAGAAAAAATTCCGGCGCTTCCTCGGGCGTTCGCCCCAGGCCGAGATCCGGCGGGTGCAGCTGGCCCGCATCAAGGAGCTGCTGGCGGAGACCGACCTGCCGCTCAAGAGCATCGCCAGCATGACCGGCTTCGAGCACATTGAGTACCTCTCGGTGGTGTTCAAGCGCATGATGGGCAAATCCCCCGGGCAATACCGCAAGCACACGCGGACCCCCCACAACTAGGGCCGGCTTCGCCGCCCCAAGAAAAACGCCCCGGAGGAAATCCCCCGGGGCGTCGTTATTTTCTTTAGAACCGGCGTTCCCGGCGGTCTGTGGCCGCAATGATATAAATCACTGCAACCGACAACCAGGAGACCGTGATGGCGATGTTAGTCAGCATGACTGTATCGTCCTCCCTTGCCGCTTGAGGCGGCGGTCAGAGCCCGTTCCCCGTGGAGGGGTTCGGGCTGTTTCAATCAACAACTGGAAGGGACCCAGCCCCCTCCATCGGCATCCAAGGTGCAGCGAGTGTGCCAGAAGGCAAGCGGTGTAGATTAAAAATTCTATCCGTTGGATTGCATCTATTAACAATGTTTTTGCCTCTTGTTTTTTCCTATATTTCCGTGCCGTAAACCGGTTACCGAGGAGGTGCTTTTACTTTCCTACTCTCCATTCCAGGCATCCCCCTAAAGCCCGAAACTTATGGTCGCCTGTATCTCACAGTCTGTCCCTATGGCGGCATTCCGGTCCCATGAAAATCAAGTCTGCCATCTTTGAAACCAGCGCGCCCAACCTGTCGGCGGCACCGCGCCTGGCGCTGCCGGAGTTTGCCTTCATCGGTCGCTCCAACGTGGGCAAATCCTCGCTGATCAACCTGCTCGCGGAGCAACGCGATCTCGCCCGGGTCTCCGATCTGCCGGGCAAGACGCAGCTGATAAATTTCTTCACGATCAACCGGAACTGGCGCCTGGTCGATCTGCCCGGCTACGGCTACGCGCACGTGGCCAAGACCAAGCGCGCCGACTTCAATGAGGCCGTCGCCGACTACATCGAAGGCCGCGAGAATCTCCGCAGCGTTTTCGTCCTGATCGACTCGCGCCTGCCGCCGCAGCAACTCGACGTGGACTTCCTCAGCTGGATGTCCGGCACCTCGGTGCCGTTCGTGCTGGTCTTCACCAAAATCGACAAGTTGTCCCGTTCCCAGGCGCAAAACAACATCGCCGCTTTCTGCCAGACGGTTTTCCCCGGTCTCGATCCCGCGCCGGCGGTCATCGCCACTTCCGCGAAGACCAAGACCGGTCGGACGGAAATCCTGCACTATGTCACCCGGCAGCTGGCCGCAGGCTGACGGACCCGACTCGTGCTTGCCGGATAAGATTTACTGGTTAGCTTGACCCGGCCCACTGGCCAGCATCATTCACCCAACCCCCCAATCCCACATGTCATCCCGCCTCCGCTCCCTCGCCCTCGTCACCACCTTCGCCCTCCTTGGCTCCACCCTATCCTCCGCGGCCGAGGCCATCCGCATCCGCGCCGGCACCACGGCCAAGAGCACCGATGAAAACGGTGTCGTGTGGCTCGCCGACCAGGGCTTCGCTGACGGCGAGACCGTTGATCGCGCGGGCATCACCGTCGCGGGCACCAAGACCCCGTCGCTCTACCAGGCCGAACGCTACAGCATGAGCGTCTTCTCGCTCAAGGTGCCCAACGGGAAATACACCGTGAAGCTCCATTTCGCCGAGACCTACGAGGGCATCAGCGCCGCCGGCGAACGGGTGTTCTCCTTCAAGGTCGAGGGCCACGACTTCAAGAATTTCGACGTCACCGCCAAGGCCGGCGGAGTCATGCGCGCCTATGTCGAGACCGTCCAGGTGGAGGTCGCCGACGGCAAGCTCGACATCACCTTCACCAGCCAGGTCGAGAATCCCGAGATCAACGCCCTCGAGATCATCCCCGCCGGCTGATCGGGAATAATCCCGACCCCTTCTCCATCTTACGGGGCGTATGTTGCGTCCCTGTATTCTGCTGGTCCTGGCGTGGCTGATTACCCTCACCGGCTTGGCGGCCGATGGGCAGTATCTGACCGTAGCCGGCCTCACGTGGCACAGTAACGTCACCAACTCCGACCGGCCCGCCGACCGCCTGTCCGCGCTGCAATGGCGGACTGAGCTGGCGGGTGATTTCAACCGGTCACTGCCGCACGGCAATACCGTGTCCACCGGCTGGCACCTCGGATTGGACCTATGGCCGAAGTATCAAGGACTGGATTCACTGACCCTGGGCCCGTCACTTGGCTTGACCCACAAATTCGGACTCGGCGCGCAGGCCTGGGTATTACGTGCGAATGCCACGGGCGGCTGGGTCGGGGTCCGCGAGTCCGACCGGTCCGGTCTCTCGGGCAATATCCGGCTGGAAGTCAAAAAACGCTGGGGAAATTCCTGGCAATTCACGCTCGGCACGGAACGCGCCCGTTACGACGCTCGTCACCTCGCCTTCACCCGCTCCGGCCGGGAAAACTACCTGCGCGCCATCTGCCATCTCAACGAACGCTGGCATGCTACCGTTGAGCTGCGCCAGCGGGCCGGCATCGTGGTCTCCTATACCAGCCCGCCCCGGCCCGATCTGGTGCAAGCCGGCAAGGTCCTGACCCTGGTGGACACCTTCGAGCGCGGCACCCCTCTCCTCGCCTATTACTTCCCGGCCGACACGCGGAGCGGCTCGCTCGAACTATCGCGCACGCTGGGTCGCACCTCCTCGTCGTTCGTGCGCTTCGAATACCAGGAGACCACGCACAAGAATCTTCGCTACCTCAACCAGCGTTCTACCGTGGGGGTGGTTCGCCGCTTCTAATGGGCAGCGGGTCGGTGGATCCCGTCACTTCGCCGGCTTCACCCCGGCGACAAACACCGAGCTGCCCGCCGGCAGCGGCCAGCCGCGTTTCGTCCACGCGTGCTCCAACCACGCCATGGCGGAGAAAATCGCCTCAACCGGCGCGGGAAAAAGCTGCACATCACTCGTCGGCTGGGCGGGCGGAAACAGTTTTCGCCGCGCGACCACCAGCGGCAACGCCAGCATATTGGCATAGCTGGCAAACTTCACCTCCAGCCCCGCCGCCCGGAACAGCGCCGCCAGCTCGGGCCGGGTGAAGCGGTGCTTCGATTCCACCGCCACGTCGTGATACGACCACAGCCATTTATAGGCCGGCTCGTTCACCAGCACCACTCCGCCCGGCCGCACGCAGCGCGCGAACTCGCGCAGCGCCGCCGCGGCATCCTCGACATGATAGATCACATCGCCGGTCACGATCGCATCGAAGGCACCGTCGCCAAACGGCAGCGCCGTGATCGAGCCCTCGACGATTTCCGCTCCCGTGCGTACGCGGGCCAGTCCACACGCCACCGGCGAAAGATCCACGCCGGTTACCTTCCAGCCACGATTGGACGCCTGCAGCGCCCGCATGAATCCACCGGTCCCGCAACCGGCGTCGAGCACCCGGGCCGGGCCCGGCGGCAACAGCCTGGCCAGCCAGTGCCCTAACCGCACATGCAGCGCGCGGAAATACCACATGCGGTCCTCCGTCTCGGCCAGTTTGCGGTATTCGTCGCTTTGCATGGGTTGACGCGCAGTGTCTGCCTCCGCCCCCGGGTGGCGACGAAAATTTTCCCTGATCCACCGCCCAAGCCCTGCTTGCTAATCCGGCCAAGCCGCACCCCACTCTGCGTGCCCCACCGGAGATGGTCACCCCTTCATCGCCCAGCCCCGTCCCCCTGCTCGCGACCCGCGTGCGCTACCGCGTCGTCGGGATCGTGGTTTTGCTTGGCATGGTCACTTACCTTGACCGCGTGTGCATCTCAACCCTCGCCCCGCACATCATGGCGGATCTCGGTCTGGACAAGGTGCAGATGGGCTATGTGTTCAGCGCCTTTGCCCTGGCCTACGCCATCTTCGAGATCCCCACCGCCAAGATGGCGGATCGGCGGGGCACCCGGGTTGTGCTCGCGCGCATCGTCACCTGGTGGTCCGTGTTCACCCTCGCGACCGCCGCCGCCCTGAACCACCCGATGTTGCTGGTTGTGCGCTTTCTCTTCGGGGCCGGTGAGGCCGGGGCCTGGCCCTGCATGGCGCGCACTTTCTCCCGCTGGATTCCCTCGCACGAACGCGGCCGGGTGCAGGGCATCTTCTTCGCGGGGGCCCACCTGATGGGCGGCCTGACGCCGTTGATCGTCACCGCCCTGCTGGTTTTCCTGCCGTGGCGCCTGATCTTGGTCTGTTTCGGCCTGGTCGGTTTCGTCTGGGTGTTTGCCTGGTACCGGTGGTTCCGCGACGAACCGGCGCAGCACCCCGAGGTCAACGCCGCCGAGTGCGCCCTGATCGAGGCCGGGCGCGGCGCCCCCAGCGCCCACGAGGGCGGCTGGGCCTATTGGCGAAAACTGCTCGCGAACCGCAATGTCCTGGCGCTTTGCGTGATGTATTTCCCCAACAGCTTCGTGTTCTACTTCTGCATCACTTGGCTCCCGACCTACCTCAAGGAGCAGCACGGCTTTGAGACCGCCACGGCCAATGCGCTGTCCGGCCTGCCGCTGCTGCTGAGCATCACCGGCGATCTCTTCGGCGGAGTGATCACGGACAAGGTGACCGCCCGCTTTGGCCTGCGCCACGGGCGCAGCACCGTCGGGGTGCTCTCCTACCTGATCGCCGCGGCCTGTCTGTTCGCCGTGCCGTTTTCGCCGCATCCGATCCTCGCCGCGGTGCTGATCGCGCTGGCCGTCGCGGCCACGATGCTGTCACTCGCCGGGGCGTGGGCCACCTGCATGGACGTAGGCCGTGAACACACCGGCACCGTCGGGGCCGCGATGAACACCGCCGGCCAGGTCGGTGCCCTGCTCTGCCCGCTGCTCGTGGCCTATACGCTCAAGTGGTTCGGCAATTGGAATATCACCATCTACGTCATGGGGGCGCTTTTCCTCGCCGGGGCCGTCGCCTGGCGGATGATTGATCCCCGGCAGCCGGTGTTCGAGAGCCTTTAGATTACGGTGCCTTGCTTCCGGTCAGGCCGAGCCGCTGGTCGAGCGAATATTTTCCCGGGCCGGCCAGCAGGAGCAGCAGATAGACAAAGGCCCACGCAAACGGCAGCTCCCCCGCCCCGGGGCCGGTCAGCAGCATGTGGTGATGAAAGGTCCACGCCACCATCATCGTGATGAACAGGCCGAGGGCGTGCAGTCGCGTCAGCAGTCCGGCGATGATGAACATCGAGCCAAAGGTCTCGCACCACGTCACCAGCACATAGCTCAGCTCCGAGCTGAGCCCGATGTAATTGGGAAAGGTGTGGAACTCCTTCTCCACCCCGGCGAGCGCGAAGAGGTTGGGCCGGCGGATCTTTTCGTCTGCCCAGCCGGTGAGCTTCCCCCAGCCGTGATACCGGATCATCAGCCCGGAAATGACGACCCGTACGGCGCACAGGCCGAAGTCGGGGTTGAGCGGAATAAAGGACAGGCTGAGGTATTTTTTCATGGGGTGACGGTCGGGGTTGTCTGCCAGGCCGGCAGCGGGGTTGACCCTAGTTAACTGCATTCCTCCCGCCGTCAAACGGTGGGCACCAGAACCGGATTGAATCCCGCCGGCCGGCGGCCATCGTCCGGCCATGCGCATGCGCGTCATCGCCACCGGCGGCACCATCGACAAGGTCTACTTCGACGCGGCCAGCACCTACGACGTCGGCGACCCGCAGGTCGGCCCGCTCTTCAAGGAGGCCAACGTCACCTTCGACTACACCGTCGAGTCCGTCGTGCAGAAGGACAGCCTTCACATGACCGACGCCGACCGCGCGCTCATCCGGGAGCGCGTGGCCGCCGCGCCGGAGAAGCTGATCCTTATCACGCACGGCACCGACACCATGACTGAAACCGCCGCCGCGCTGGCCGGCATCCCCGGCAAGGTGATCGTGTTCACCGGCTCCATGGTGCCGGCCCGCTTCCGCCAGAGCGACGCCCTCTTCAACCTCGGCTGCGCCGTCGGCGCCCTGCAGGTGCTGCCGCCCGGCATCTACATCGCCATGAACGGCCAGATCCATCCCGCCGCCGGGGTGAAAAAGAACCGCGCCCTCAGTCGCTTCGAACCGAAGCAGTGAAGAAGCCCACCCAGGCAGAGAGCAAACGAATGTGCACCGGCAAGCGCCGCTACCGCACGCAGGGCGACGCGCTTGATGCGGCCCTCCTCGCGGGCGTCGAGCGTCAGCGCTCAGCCTACCGCTGTTCCCTCTGCGGCCACTGGCACCTGACGAGCAAGTGAACGGCCAAGCCGCACCGCACCAACCGCTCCCACTTTTGAAATCCTGCCTCAAACTCTTTCTGTGGCTGCTGCTAAGCGGCCTCGCCCGCGCCCAGACCCCGCCCGAGGCGACGCCACCGCGACCCGAGGACACCCCCGCCCTGCCCACCGGGGAAACCCCGGCCGTCGAGACCGGGCCCGCGAAACCCGCCTTCGAACCCCAGGCCATTTCCGACTGGCTCGCGGCCCAGGTGGAACTGTCGCGCCGCGGTTTTTCCTGCGGCTCGATCGACGGCGTGCGCGGGCTGCAAAGCGCCACCGCCCTGAAGGCCTGGCAGAAAAACGAGGGCCTCAATGAAACCGGCGAGCTCGATCACGCCACCAAGGCGGTGCTCCTGCTGACCGCTCCGGTCCTGACCGAATACATCTTCACCGTCCTGGATCTCGCCGCCGTGCGGCCCGTGCCCGACACTTGGCTGGGCAAATCCGAATTGGACGCGCTGCGCCACGCCACCGCGCTGGAGCTGGTCGCCGAGCGGTTTCGCGCCAACCCCAAACTGGTGCTCAAGCTCAATCCCGGCATCGACTGGGAGCGCATCCTGCCGGGCCAGTCGCTTGTCGTGCCGTCGGCCGAGCCGTTGATTCCCGAGGGGAAGGTCGCGCGGATCCACGTCTACCTCGCCGAGCACGTGCTGCACGTGGTGGACGAGGCCGGCCGCATCCTCGCCCATTTTCCCGTGAGCATCGCGCGCAACGTCGAGAAGCGCCCGGTCGGCGAGCTGCATGTGGCGGTCGTCATCCCCGACCCCAACTACACCTTCGACCCCGAGGTGTTTCCCGAGGTGCCCGAGGGCAAGACCCTCGGCCGCAAGCTCATCATTCCGCCCGGGCCCAACAATCCCGTCGGCGTCGCGTGGATTGGGCTCGATCGCACCGGCTACGGCATCCACGGCACGCCCGACCCCGAGAAGGTCGGCCGCACCGAGTCGCACGGCTGCTTCCGGCTCGCCAACTGGGATGCCCGCACGCTGCTGAAGCTCACATGGGTCGGCATGCCGGTGATGGTGGAGGAGTGAACGCTTTCCGGGTTTGCGGTTTGGCGGAGTTATCATTCGCTGGACTTCACCCCGCATGACCAAGCTCAGGTTCCTTCCCGTGCTGGCCGCCTTCTCGGCCCAGCTGCTTCACCCCGGTTGCGCCACCGCCTCGACTCCGCCGCCCGCGCCCCTCGTGCCGGGCATCGTGAGCGCCCACGGCCGGCTGCATGTCGCGGGCCCGCATATCGTCGGTCAGGACGGCCAACCCGTCAGCCTTGCGGGCGTCAGCTACGGGTGGAGCCAGTGGCAGGCCGCCCGGTTCTACAACGCCGGCGTGGTCAACTGGCTGAAGCAGGACTGGCACGCCACCATCATCCGCACCCCCTTGGGCATCCATGAGGAGGACGGCTATCTCCAGCATCCCGCCGACAACCTCGCCCGCGTTACCACGGTCGTCGAAGCCGCGCTCGCCGCCGACCTCTACGTCATCATCGACTGGCACGACCACAACGCCCACCTGCACGCGGACCAGGCCGTGGCTTTCTTCCAGGACATGGCCCGCCGTTACGGGAGCCGCCCGAATATCATCTACGAGATCTACAACGAGCCCAAGTCCGGCT
Source organism: Opitutaceae bacterium (assembly GCA_043745015.1). Classification (GTDB taxonomy): domain Bacteria; phylum Verrucomicrobiota; class Verrucomicrobiia; order Opitutales; family Opitutaceae; genus Lacunisphaera. The sequence goes on from JAYTUA010000133.1 coordinate 17,483, forward strand.
GGCAGTGGGCGCGCGACGTGAAGCCCTACGCCGAAAAAGTCATCGCGGCCATCCGCGCCATTGATCCCGACAATCTCATCGTCGTCGGCTCGCCGCACTGGTCGCAGGATGTGGACCTCGCCGCCGCCGACCCGATCAAGGACGCCAACGTCGCCTACTCGCTTCATTTCTACGCCGGCACGCACAAGCAGCGCCTGCGCGACAAGGCGGTGAAGGCCATGCAGCTCGGCGCCGCGCTCTTTGTCACCGAATGGGGCACCTGCAACGCCGATGGCGACGGCCCGATCAACGACGCCTCCGTCAAGGAATGGCTGGCCTTCCTGCGCGAGCACCAGCTCAGCCACTGCAACTGGGGCGTCTATGACAAGCGGGAGACCGCCTCGGTTCTTTTCCCCCGCGCCTCCGCCACGGGCGGCTGGCAGGACGCCGACCTCAGCCCCTCCGGCCGCTACGTCCGCGAACTCATCCGCTCCTGGTCCACCAATCAAACCCCATGAACTCCTCCCCGCTCGACCGCCGCAGTTTCCTGAAACACGCCGCGCTGCTGCCCGCGGCCGCGGCCGGCCTCGCCGCCCCCGGCTTCCTCCATGCCGCTCCCCCGGTCGCGCGGGTCGGCGGGCCCAAGCTCAAGCTCAGCCTCAACGCCTTTTCCTTCAACGGCGCGTTGACCGACGGGCTCGCCGGCAAACCCGGCGGCGTCTCGCTGTTCGACGTGCTGGAGTTCTGCGCGAAAAACGACTTCGAGGCCATCGACCCAACCGGCTATTATTTTCCCGGCTATCCCGAGGTGCCGTCGCGCGAATACATCAACAAGTTCAAACGCCGCGCGTTCCAGCTCGGCCTCGACCTCAGCGGCACCGGCATCCGCAACGACTTTGCCCAGCCCGACGCCGAGAAGCGCGCGGCCGATCTCAAGCGCGCCAAAGCCTGGATCGAGGCCGCCGCCGAGCTGGGCGCGCCGGTCCTTCGCGTGTTCGCCGGCGCCGTGCCCAAGGGTTACGAGCAAAAATGGGATGAGGTGGCGAAATGGATGATCGAGGCGTTCCGCGAGTGCGTCGAGCACGGCCGGAAGCACGGCGTCATCATCGGCGTCCAGAATCACGGCGACATGCTCCAGTCGGCCGACGAATGCCTCAAGGTCATCGAGGCCGTGAACTCCGAGTGGTGCGGCCTCATCGTAGACACGGGCAACATGCTCACGGCCGATCCCTACGCCGACCTCGCCCGCGTCGTGCCCTACGCCGTCAACTGGCAGGTCAAGGAAAGCACTCGCGGCACCGACCGCGCCCATGCCGCCGATTTGCCCCGGATCTATAAGATCATTCACGACGGCGGCTATCGCGGCTACGTGCCGATCGAGACTCTTTCCATTACCGGCGTCCCCTACGACCCCTTCCAGGCAGTACCCGCCTTCACCAGCAAGGTGCGCGCGGCGATGGCCAGCCTCTGAGTCTGCCGCCAGTTCCCTCCACCCCATGTCCACCACCGGCCGCCTCTCGTGCCTGCTCGCGCTCACCACGCTGAACTTGGGCGCGGCCGAAACTGTTTCTGCCCCGGCGCACGCTTTCCGCCGCTTTTTCTCCGACGACAGTTTCTGGAACCAGCCGATTGCGCCCGATGCGGCCGTCGATCCGCACACGCCCCGCTGGATCAAACTCCTCGCCAGTGAACCGACCGGCGCGGGATTTTCAGTCAACAGCGTGCAATGGACGATTCCGGTGTATGAAGTGGACCGGGCCACGCCGCTGGTGAAGGTCAACTTGCTGGAAATTCCGCCCGCCGAGCAAGTCCACTGGCACACCACCCGCACGCACTTCGGCCATGGCGCGGGATTCGACCTGGTGCCGATCCCCGCGGCGGCCGCGCCCGATCCCAAGGGCGACGCCCATCTCGCCGTCGTCGATTGGGCCAGGAATCTCGTCTGGGACATGTGGGCCTTGTCCCGCAACCCGGACGGCAGCTGGAAGTCGGCCACGGGCATGGTGTATGCCGCGGACGGACCGGGCGTCTTCTCCACCGCGGCCATCGGCGTGCAGAACGGCGAGAGCGTGCATTTTCACGGCCCGAGCCGGGCCGCCGGGGTGCCGGCCGTGGCGGGCCTGATCATGTATGATGAAGTCATGGCCGGCGAAATCCGCCACAAGATCGCGGCCGCCTCCCGTTTCTGCGCCTTCCAGGAATTCGTGTTTCCCGCCGCGTGGACCGATGGCTTCACCGAGGGCGGCATCCCCGAGGGCACGGTGATCCAGCTCGACCCGGGACTCGATCTCTCGCCCTTCACGCTCACCCGCGAGGAACGGATCGTCTGCGTCGCCTTGCAGCGGTATGGCATGGTGCTGGTGGACATCGCCGAGGGCCAGCCGGTCTACGCCGAGGGCTTGTGGGGCCACCCCGGCAAAACCTGGAAAGACAAGCTGCCCCACGGCGCCGGCGGCATTTTCAAGATTCCCCTCGCTCACTTCCGGATGATCCAGGCGGGGCCTGTGACCCGGCAGGGTGACGGCCGCTCCAAGTTCTCCCCCGTCTGGTAGGTTTTCCCTTTCCGCCGGGCGCGGCGCGCCCCCATAGTCGCGGGCTGTCCGCCATGCTCCGCCTCCTCCTGCCGCCCAACCTCGCCGCCGCGATCCCGCGCAACGCCATCGCGATCCGCGTGGAGCTCGACCTGGCCGCCCCACCGCCGGCAGCCCTGCTGCCCGGGCTGGCCGTGCTCCAGCGCATCGGGGTGAAACCCGCGCCGGTCTCGCTCGCACAGCTTGACCGGGCGCAGTTGCGCGAACTCATCTCCGCCCTCGCCGGCCAGCCGGTCTTCTTCATGGCCAACGTGCCCGGGGTCCCGCTGGCGTGGCACGGCCGGGAGTTGTCGGGCGTGAGCGAAGCCCTGGACAAGGCCGTCGCGCCGGAACCGTCTCCGGCCCCGGGCAATGTTCGTAATACGAACATTGGCTCCCGGATCACACCCGTCCGCCGGGCCGGCACCAGGGAGGCGCCGGCGGATGTCCCCACCGCCATGCAGGTCGACGGCTCCGAGCATTTCCTCGCCATCACCCTGCCCTCCCGGGAGTCGGCCAACTACGACGCCGTGCTGGAGTTCCTCAAGCATCACCGGTTCGTGCTCGACCCGCTCAGCCGCAAGTGGTGGCTGCGCGACCGGCACCGTGTGCTGAACATTCTCGCCACCCACGGCCGGCAGTTGCGCGAGGATTTCGGCGCGGAGTTCACCGACAACTTCGAGCGCAACACCGCCCACCTCAAGACCGCCGAGCCCGTCGCCCAGGTCACGGAGGCCGCCGGGGGCTACGACGTGCAGCTTGGCCTCAACGCCGGTGCCGCCACCGAGGCCCAGGTGCGCGACGCCGTCGCCACCGGCCGCGGCTACGTCGAGGACGGCAGGACGATCTACCTCATCGACGCCACGCGGTTGGAAAAAATCCAAGCCGCGCACCGCGCCCTCGCCGGCGATCCCACCGACACGGGTGCGGCCGGTCGCCGGCACCTGGTCACCAAGGCCCGCGCCGCCGAGGTCAACGACCTGCTGGAGGAAATCGCACCGCACTTCCAGGCGCCCGACACGTGGCGCACCCGCAGTGCCGCTTTGCGCAATCTCACGGCCCTCCCGGCCGCGCCGATGCCCGCGGCCCTGGAGAAAATCCTGCGCCCCTACCAGCGGCTCGGCACCGCCTGGCTCTGGCACCTCTACCGGCAGGAACTCGGCGGCATTTTGGCCGACGAGATGGGCCTGGGCAAAACCCTGCAGGCTCTCGCCCTGCTTACCGCGGTAGGGCGGCGTGTCCCTTCGCTAGTGGTCTGCCCCGCCTCCCTCGTGGAAAACTGGCGGCGCGAAGCCGCCCGCTTCACCCCGGAACTGAAAGTCTTCGTCCACCATGGCGCGCGCCGGCTGGCGCAAAAGGATTTCGCGGCCCACGACCTCATCCTCACCTCCTACGGCACGCTGAGCCGCGACGCCGTCCTGTTTGAGTCGGTCGGGTTCGACCTCATCCTCGCCGACGAGGCGCAGCACCTGAAGAACCGCCGCACGCAGGCCGCCCAGTCACTCCGCGCCCTGCGCGGCCACGGCCGCTTCCTGCTCACCGGCACGCCGCTGGAAAACTCCCTCGACGACCTGCGTTCGCTCTTCGAATTCCTGATGCCGGGCTTCCTGCCCAAAATTCCGTCCGGTCTCAAGCGCGAGGAGCGTACCTGGCACGATGGCCAGCTGCGCACGCAGACCGCGCCCTACATTCTCCGCCGCACCAAGGCGGCCGTCGCCCCCGAGTTGCCGGAGAAAATCGAGCAGACCATCTGGTGCGAGCCCACCGCGGCGCAGACCGCGCTCTACCGGCGGCTGCAGGAGGACAGCGAACGCGAACTCATCGACCTCGCGGCGAAGGGTTCCTCCGAAAACAACCTGCGCTTCGCCGTGCTCACGCAGCTGCTCCGGCTGCGGCAGATTTGCTGCGACCCGCGCCTCGTGCCGCAGGGCGACCAGGCCACGGCGGCCGACTCCGCCAAGCTCGACGCCTTTCGCGAACTGCTCGCCGAGAGCATCGATGAGGGTCACCGCATGCTCGTGTTCTCCCAGTTCACCTCGCTGCTCGCCCTGCTTCGCGCGGAACTCGAGGCGCAGGACGTCACCTTCTGCTACCTCGACGGCTCGATGACCCCGAGGGCCCGGCAGGCCGCCGTGGACAAATTCCAGGACGACGCGACCGTGCCGGTCTTCCTGATCTCGCTCAAAGCCGGTGGCACGGGCTTGAACCTCACGGGCGCGGACGTCGTCGTGCATTTCGACCCGTGGTGGAATCCCGCCGCCGAGGCGCAGGCCACCGACCGCGCCCACCGCATCGGCCAGACGAAGGTCATCACCAGCTACAAGCTCATCTGCGCCGGCACGGTCGAGGAGAAGGTCGTGGCCCTGCAGGACGCCAAGCGCGCGCTGCTGGCCGACGTGTTCGAGGCCAGTGACGCCGCGGCGGCCAAGCTCAGCCTCGGCGACCTGCGGGAATTGCTGAAATAAAAGGAGCTGGGATTCGCCCTAATTCTACAACTTAGACAAAGTTTCTCAATATGCCGGGCTCGACGCGGCCGTCGAAGATCCTAGATTGCACGGACGGGCCGCACTGATTCCTCCCTAACTCCAAACCATGAACCTGCGTTACCTCACCTGCCTTGCCCTCACCCTCACCGGCCTTACCGCCGCGGAGAAGCTCGACCTCAAGCGCGACACCCCGGTCCCCGCCACGCAGCAAATCCCCATCCAGGATTTCTTCCGGCCCCGCGTGCTCGTCGACCCCAAGCTGAATCCCTCCGGCTCGCACATCGGGGCCCGCATCTCGGGTGGCGAGGATCGCTATTTCCTGATGTCCATCGACCGGGCCACCGGCAAGTCCGAGACCACTGCCGGCCGGGGTGACCAGGATATCGCCTACTTCGAATGGCTGAACGACAAGCGCCTGGTCTTCCAGTTGAACGGGGAAAAGCAATATGCCCTCGGCGTGCTGGGCGTCGATGTCGGCACCCTCAGCAAGCCCTACCCGCTGCTCCTCTATTGCGGTCCGCGCCTCATCGCCATCCCGCCGGCCAACCGCCTGCGGCCACTCATCCAGATGGACAACAGCGCCCTTGAGGGCGGACTCCGCGAACTGGTGGCCGTGACCGTCAACACCGATGTCCAGTCCGGCAGCGTGGTGAACATCCTCTTGGGCCAGTTTGACCAGACCGACCTCTCCAAGATGCGCGACAACAACCAGCGGCACATCGTCAAGACCCAGCCGGGCGTGAAAGGCGAACTCGGCACCGGGTTCATGGCGGACATCGCCGGCAGCCTCGAATACGCCTTCACCGCCCGCGACGGCATCCAGTACCTGCACCTGCTCAAGGACGGCAACTGGCAGAAGAGTCCCCTCGACCTCGACTTCGTGAAAGTGGTCGGGCCCGGCCGCGAGCATGGCGAAGTGGTCGTGGCCAGCGGCCCCAAGGACGGCAAGCCCGGCCCGCTGCAGTTCATGAACGCGGCCACTGGGGAGCCCGGCGATGTGCTCATCCAGGACAAGGGCTACGACTTCGACGGCTGGGTCTATCGTGACCGCATGACGCATCATATCGTCGGGGCCCACTATGACCGCAGCGGCCCGCACAACGTCTGGTTCAGCGAGGATTACCGCGCCATCCAGAAGATCCTCGACGAGAAATTCCCCGGCCTGCGCGTGCAGATCATCGACAACAACGAGGCCGGCAACCTCTACCTCCTCGCCACGTATTCGGACAAACAGCCCGCCGTCTACCACTGGGTGGACCTGGCCAACCGCACGGCCGGCCTGATCAAGAACTCCGCCCCCTGGATCGACCCGGCCCGCATGCAGCCGATGAACATCATGAAGTTCAAGACCCGCGACGGTCTGCAGCTTGACGCCTATGTGACGATGCCCGCCGGCGCCACCAAGCAGAACCCGCCCCCGCTGGTCGTCCTCTCCCACGGCGGACCGTGGGCCCGCGACGTCTGGGGCTTCAACGGCGAGGTGCAGTTCCTCGCCAGCCGGGGCTACGCTGTCCTCCAGACCAACTACCGCGGTTCCACCGGCTACGACTGGATGTTTCCCTTCGAAGACCGCTTTGACTTCATCAAGATGCATGAGGACGTCACCGACGCCGCCAGTTTCCTGATCAAGTCCGGCTTGGTGGATGCGAAACGCGTCGGCATCATGGGCGGCGCCTTCGGCGCCTACCTCGCCCTGTCGGGCGTGACCCGCGAGCCCGCGATGTACCGCTGCGCCGTCGTCAATGCCGGCGTGTTCGACTGGGAGGAGATCATCCGCGACCGGAAGTTCGACAAGTTTGACAACCCCCAGTTTGCCTACCTCGTCCGCCACCTCGGCGACCCCAAGAAGGACAAGGAAAAGTTCGAGGCCATCTCCCCCGGCCGCCACGTCGCCAACGTCCGCGTCCCGGTCTTTGTCGCCCACGGCAAGGACGACCCCACCGCACCGGTGGCCGAATCACACCGGCTGGTTTCCGAACTGGAGAAGCACAATATCCCGCACGAGAGCCTCTTCAAGGGCGGCGAAGGCCACGGCATGGGCCACCTCGATAACCAGGTGGAACTCTACGAGCGGATCGAGGCCTTCCTCGCGAAGAACCTGATGGCGGCCCCGTGAGGCGGCCGGCCGTTGTAGGCGGGGTGCCCTCACCCCGCGCATTACGCCTGACTCGCGGGGTGA
>JAYTUA010000134.1:0-6453 GCA_043745015.1 Opitutaceae bacterium
GGCGAGCGCGGTGTTGAACTTATCCAGGCCCGTCTTTTGCAGCGGCTCATGATAAATGCAGGTGGGAAACCAGGCTTTCGTTGGCATGCGCCCAGCCAATTTAAGTCCCGGCCTGGTGCAACATGGAACCCGGGCCGACTTGGCCGGCAAAGATTTCGCGCCGCGCCGGTTATTTCGGATTGATGCAGCCAGAACCAACTGATTCATGAACCGTTCTCCTATGAAATCCGCCTCCCTGCCCACCCTGTTAGTCACTGCCCTGGCGCTCGCGCTGGCGACCTCCGCCTCAGCCGACCGGATCGAGCTCAACGACGGCTCCCTGATCAACGGCAAGCTCGTCTCCGCCGAAGCGGGCAAGTTCAAGGTCGAGACCGCCTTCGCCGGCACGATCGAGATCGCGCAGGACAAGATCAGGAGTTTCACCACCGATGAGCCGGTGAATGTCGAACTGGCGGCCGGCGGCACCCCGATCGCCATGGCGCAGACCACGGGAGCCAACATTACGGTGGTGTCGGGCAATGGGCAGGCGACCGCCGTCACTCCCGGTGTTTCGGCCGTCTGGCGCATCGGCGCCGACAGCCCCGCCATGCGTTTGGCCAAGGAAACTGCCGAGAAGGCCCGGCGCAAGTGGGCCTACGAGTCCTCGGTCGCCATCGCCGGCCGCACCGGGGCCAGCGAGAAATTCGGCGCGGCGTTCGGTTTCAAGGCCACGCTCGCCAGCGCGCAGGACAAGCTCATCTTCGCCGCCGCCGCCGAGCGCGCCCAGGACAATGGCACCAAGACCGCCGAACGCCAGTTCGGCGGGGTCGATTACTCCTCGTTCTATTCCGGTGACAACGGCTGGTATGTCCGCACGTCCCTGGAAAACGACAAAATCAAGGCCCTCGACCTCCGCTCCTCCAGCGGCGTCGGCTTCGGCCGCAAGCTGGTCAAGAACGCCCGGCAGGACCTCGAGCTCCGCCTCGGAGCCAGCTACCTCTACGAAACCTATTCCAACAACACGAAGTTCAGCTCGCCCGGTCTGGATCTCTCCTTCCTCAACACCTTCAACTTCGGCAGCGCCCGGCTCACGAACGTCCTGACCTACGCGCCGACCTTCAAGGACTTCGCCAACTACCGGCTGCATCACGAATCGATCATCGAGGTTCCGCTGACGGCCGCCCTGTGGAAACTGAAGCTCGGCGTGACGAACGACTACCAGAACCGTCAGCCCGCGGGCGTCGTCCGTTTCGACACGACCTACTTCACCAGCCTGATCCTCAACTGGCAGTAAGCGCGCGGCTGTTTTCCCCGGGCCGGTGGGTGAATCCCGCCGGCCTTATTTTTTGCCTGTCTCGCGGCGGTGAAGCGCGCCGCTCATGGCGAGGGCCGGGCCCCACCAGCCGAAACGGCGCAGCTGCTCGGCCCAGCGGGCCGGCTGGAGCAGCGACACGAGGGCCATCAGCACACAGGCGACCGCGATGAAGCGCAGGACCAGCCAGACGATGGATTCCCAGTTCCCGCCACCGGCCAGGAGGATGGCCGCCACCATCAGCAGCGGCAGCCAGAACTGCCAGTGGGCAAATTCGCGCCACCGGCCTGACCAGTGCCGGGGGAAAGGCTGGAGTGAGGCCCGCGAGGCGGCCCGGGCATTTTCCCGGTCGATGATGGTCTGCAGCATGGCCGGCGGCCGGCGCAGCCGCCAGGCGGCCAGCGTCGCCCCCATGCTGGCCAAGGCATGCACCCCGGCCCACAAACAGACGACCCAGGGCAGGCCCGGGGCACTGATGGACCATTTTTGGGCCAGCCACAACACCACGGTATCATAGGCATGGACCAGCTCAGGCCCCATCAGTAAGTATTGCAGCACGAGTCCCTGCATCGCCGCCCACGCGCCGACGAGGGCGCCGCCGAGACCCAGCGCCACCACGTTCCAGCCGAGCGCCTGCACGGTGCCCCCAAAGAGCAACCCTTGCATGACAATGGCGATCATCGGGCGCACGCGGCTGCCCGCGGGTGACAACGCCTTCAGTCCGGCCGAAATGAACGGTACCCAGACCACCCGGCCCGGTTGGCTCAGGCCGCTGCCGGCATAAACCATCATGGCGGCCTGGACGGACGACAGGGCCAGGCCACGCAGGGGGATTTTCGCGGCGTGCAAAGCCGCCCCGACGGTGAGTTCCACGCCACCGGCCGCGCCACCGTAGAGGCCGAGCCGGGTCCATTCCCCATAATCCTCGCAGACCCGCTGGAGGCGGGCCAGGGCGTCGGGCGTGGCGGCGGAGATGCACAGGTCGAATTTCCGCCCGAGCAACTGTTCGATCGGTTCCACCAGGTTTTCGCGTACGGCGATGACCACGACCTGCGGGTGGGCGGCGGCCAGGGCGGGCCAGATGGGCATCAGGCCCTTGCCCATGACCTCAAATTTGCTGAATTCATCCAGCACCAACAACGGAGGCGGCGGCATGGTGGCCAGGCGCTCGGCCCAGGTGCGCAGCTTGCGCTCGGTGTCCGGCTCAAAGTAATACGGCGGGATGAGGGCTTCGTCGCGCACGGCCCAGCTCATCTCCTGATCACTGCCGATGAGCCGCAGCCAGTATTCATCCGCGCCCTGATCACGCGCCCGGCGGTGACCGGCGAGGGCCAGCACGCCCTCGACCCGGTGGCCCCGGGCCAGCTGGGCGGAAGCCAACTCAGCCAGCAGGCTGGTCTTGCTGTCCCCCGGACCGCCGGTGACGGCGATCAACAGGCTCGGAGCGGGCGCAGGATGGGCAGCAGAAATATCAGGCATGGCGGTGACCCGAAGAACAAAACGGCTCAACCGGTTTCTGCCAAGCACAACGAACGCCATGCTGTCATAACAGTTGACCGGCGAGCCAGCCGGCCAATCCGCTGACCAGCACGACCCAGACGACATTCCACTTCCGCCACTGCAGGCCGGCAAACGTTCCCGCCGCCACCCCCACCGTGAACCAGTCCACGGCTCCGCCCTGCGGCCACAGCACGCCGCCGGCAAACCAGACCGCGAGATTGAGCACCACGCCGACGACGGCGGCCGTGATGGCGGAAAGCGCGCAACTCAGGAGCTTGGCCCCGCGCAGCGCCTCGATGTAGGGCGCCCCCGTGAAAATAAACAGGAAGCTCGGCACAAAGGTGCACCAGGAGGTGATGATCGCACCGAGGGTCGCCGCCACCAGCGGGCTGAATGGCGCCGGGGCGTGCCACGCCCCGAGGAAGCCCACATATTGCAGCACCAGGATGAGCGGTCCAGGCGTGGTCTCGGCCAGCCCGAGCCCGTTGAGCATCTGTGGGACGGTCAGCCAGCCATGCGACTCGACCGCCTGCTGGGCGACGTAGGGCAGCACGGCATAGGCCCCGCCAAAGGTGACCACGGCGGCCTTGGAGAAAAACAAACTCTCCTGCGTCAGCACATGCCCGCGACCGAGCACCAACCAAGTGAGCGCCACCGGTATGGCCCAGAGCGCGAGCCAGCCGGCGGCGGTGCGCGCGGTGCCCGCCAGCGAGGGGTGCGCGGTGGGCGCGCCCTCACCGATCACGGCGGCCCCGTGATCTTTCCCGGCCGGAAAAAATTCCGGACGCCACCGTCCCCCGGCCAGCCCGATCACGCCGGCTCCGGCGATGATCAGGGGGAAAGGGGCGCGCAGAAAATAGATGGCGACAAACGCCGCGCCCGCGAGCGTCCACAGGGCGGCGCTCTTCAGCGCCTTGGCGCCCAGCCGCAACCCGGCGTGCAGGACGAGGCCCAGCACCGCCGCTTTCAGGCCGTGGAAAATATCACCGACCCAGGGCACCTGGCCGTGCGCCGCCGCCACCCACGACAACAACCAGAGCAAGGCGGCCCCGGGCAGCACGAACAAGGTGCCGGCCACGATGCCACCCCACCGGCCATGCAGCAGCCAGCCGATGTAGACCGAGAGCTGCTGCGCCTCGGGCCCGGGCAGCAGCATGCAGTAGTTCAGGGCGTGCAGGAAACGCGACTCCGTCACCCAGCGCCGCCGTTCCACCAGCTCGGTGTGCATGAGCGCAATCTGCCCGGTGGGGCCGCCGAAGCTCAGCAGGCCGATCTTGAACCACACACGCAGCGCCTCACGGAAGCTCGGGGGCAATGGGTTTCGCGAGGAAGATTCATTCATGAATGCATCTCACTGGCTGCCTTAGGCGAAATCATCAAACAGGGTCACGCTATCGGCCTTGGTCCAGACACCGACCATTCCGGCATCCGGGAAACTGTCGGCGGTCGCTTCGATGACCTTTTGGCCATCAAACGTGACGACGAAAAGGCGGCCTTGGAAATCCACCCGCAACGTGTGCCAGCCCCGGGGAGCGACCTTGGTGTTGGCATTTTGGAACGATATCCGGCGGCCATTGATCGTGTGATAGATGGTCACGTTGTCCTCGAGGGCATTGGCCCGCGCGACGTAGTAGTTGCTTGCATCCCGGCAGCGCCAGATAAGGCCGCCGGCCTCGTCTTCCGAACCGGCCACGGCCTTGAACTTCACCTCAACGAAGCCGTCCTTGAGATTCGTGTCGTCCTTGAAGCAAATCGGGTAGGTCGCCTCGCCGCTTTGTTTGAGCACTTGGGATTTGCTGGGAGCGGTATCGTCCTGCACCACGGTCCATATCGCCCTGCCGTTGCCGGTTTGGGTTGCGGTCCAGCCGGCGGGGGGCGCCCCAATCGCAGCGCGGTCGAAATTTTCCACAGACGCAAACGTCGGGCCCGCGGCCAGTGCGGCACCAAGCAGGAGCATTCGGGTTTTCATCGGCATCACTTTGGGGCGTCCAGCAACGCGAGCGTCCGCTTGAGGCTCGCGGCGAGCTGCGCCGCCGGGGCTTTGCCCCAGTAGTGGAGGAACAGGTAGCGCGGCTCTTCCATCGTCATGTGGTGGTGGATCGCCACGATGTTGATGCCTTCGAGGCGCAGCGTCTTGAGCGTTGTCTGGAGTTCCGTTTCGAGGACGCAGAAATCTCCATCGACCACGGCATTGTCGTCCGTGCCCGCGAAGGCGGCCCAGGTATTGACGCCCATCTCCTTCCCGACCTCGCAGCCGCAAGACATCGTGGCGGTCCGGCCGAAGACGAATTTCGCCATGCCATCCTTCACCGCCGCCTTGCCGCCGAAGATGGCTTCGAGCGGAGCGACACTAATGCTGTTGGCGGTGGGCGCAAAGCCCGCGCCGAAAAGCCGGGCCGGCACCGGATTCGCCGCGCGGATTTCCTTCGTTTTGTCGAGGGCGGCCTTCACGGCGTGGCCGAGCTGCTCTACCGAGCCCTCGCCGCCGATGTGCATGAAATAGACCTTCGGGTCATCGTAGAAAAAATGGTTGTGCAGGGCGGTGACACTCAGGCCGGCGTTGAGGGCGGCGCTCATCACCGGGTTCACCTCATCCTGCAACAGCACGAGGTCACCCATCACCATCGCCTCGGCCTTGCCGCCCGCCTTGAACGCAGCCCACGAGGTCAGCCCCATGAACGGCGGCATGGGCCAGTCGTCCACCTTGATCTTCACATCCGTGCGCGGTGCCGTGACCTTGAAGACGCCTTCCGCCGCGTTGAGCGCCCCCTTCAGGCCGGTGGCCGATTCGATCTTCGCGCCGTCGAGGGCCGCGAAAGCGAAAGCAGGAATAAGCGTGAGCAGGGCGAGGAGGAATTTGCGATTCATGGGGACGGGTCCTGAGCCGAGGATTGCGGGCAGGAGGAACAGCTATTCCTCATTGGTGCAGGCGTCAACAAGGGGAGCGGGCGAAGTCGAAACTTGAAGCGGCCCTGTCATCACTGCACATCTTTTCGCGCGGCTTGCGAATGTGTCAGCAATAACGCTATCGCACCAAGAGTCATCAAAAGGGCGGCCCAACCGAATCCGACTGCTGGCCCGAATGCGTGCCACAGCCAGCCCACTGCCACACTGCTCAGAAAATCGCCCGCACCGTTTACCGCCGCCAACACACCGAACCCGGAGCCGCGCGATGCCTTCGGCAGCAATTCGGCAGTGAGGGTATCTTCTAAAACCTCCTGCATCCCGACGTAAAGCCCGGCGAGCGTGAATGCGACGACGAGGAGGGGCAATGCGGTGATACCGCTCGCCAGTAGAATCGTCATCATTACGCCGGCCACATACCCGCTCGCGAGCAGGCCGAGTTTGTTCACGCGGTCGGCGAGCCAGCCGGTTGGGAACGCAATCCCGGCGGCGACAACGTTGCGCCAGGCATAGAGGCCCACGGCAAACGTCGCCGCCTTGACCATGCCATGCGCCGGAATGAGGGCCTGCACGGCGTAGAGGGTCAACAGCGAATGCGCGAAATCGCCCGCCTCGAAAAGTCCCACGGCGCGCATCAACTGGCGAAACTTCACGGGCAACGTCCGCAGCATCGGCCAAAACGGTTTGGGATTCGGCACACGGTCCGGCGTCTCGCGCACGGCAACCGCAAACACAATCATCGCGACGGCGGCAGGCAG
>JAYTUA010000135.1:0-6443 GCA_043745015.1 Opitutaceae bacterium
GTGACGGCGGAGTATCACGAGGGCCGCTTCTTCATCATGAAGGACAAGGTGCGGATGGCCACGCCGCTCTTCATCGTGCTGCTGATGCTGGAGACGACCGACCTCGTGTTCGCGGTGGACTCCGTGCCCGCCGTCCTCGCCATCACCACGGACCCGTTCATCGTCTATACTTCAAGCGTGTTCGCCATTCTGGGCCTGCGCTCGATGTTCTTCGCACTGGCCGGGGTGATGAATATGTTCCGCTACTTGCACTACGGGCTGGCGACGGTGCTGGTGTTCGTCGGCGGGAAAATGTTGCTGGCGGGTTTCTGGAAGATTCCGACACTGGCCTCCCTGTTGGTCATCGTGAGTCTGCTGACCGTGGCGGTGGTGGCGTCGCTGTTGCACACGTCGCGTCGCGCCCGTTCGGAGAAACCGGCAGTCCCCGAACCGAAGCAATCTGAAATACAACCGAAATGATTCGAGAACCAATACGTCATCCCCGCACCACAACATCGCCCGATTCCCGCTCAGCGCAGCGAGCGTCGTCTCCGTGCCCGACCCTCGGGATCGTCGGTGGCGGCCAGCTCGCGAGGATGCTCGCGCAGGCCGCCGCGCAGCTCGGGTGTTCAGTGGTCGTGCTGGAGCGCGACCAAGACAGTCCTGCGGCCTCACTTGCCGCGGAGGCACTGGTGGGCGATTGGAATGACGCCGCAAACCTGCTCGAACTGGGTTCGTTGACCGACGTGGTGACGCTCGAAAACGAATTCGTCGATGCGGACAGCCTGATCTTGTTGGAGCAATCCGGCGTCCCGCTTTGGCCCGCGTCAGCAACGGTGCGGATCATTCAAGACAAGCTGCGTCAGCGCGAGGCGCTCGCGGCGGCGAATCTGCCGGTCCCGCGTTTTGCCACGGCACCGGATCAGGCGGCGGTCGCCACTCTTGGTGCGGGCTTCGGCTGGCCGCTGCTGCTCAAGAAGCGGCGCGATGGCTACGATGGCCGGGGCAATGCCACGGTGCGGTCGGCCGCCGGCATCGACGAAGCATGGCAACGCTTGGAGGGCGAGACCGTTCCACTCTACGCCGAGGAATTCTGCGCGTTCCGCATGGAAATCGCCGTGATCATCTGCCGGGGGCGCGACGGAACCGTCGTGACTTATCCCGTGGTCGAGACGGTCCAGCAAAACCATGTGTGCCACATCGTCAAAGTTCCCGCCGCGATCTCTGAGGATACGGCAAGCCGGGCCATCGAGATCGCGCGGCGCGCGGTGGAAGTGGTCAAGGGCGTGGGTTGCTTCGGGGTCGAACTGTTCCTGATGCCCGATGAGAGCATTATCATTAATGAGCTGGCCCCGCGCGTGCATAACTCCGGGCACTACACGATCGAGGCATGTGCGTGTTCGCAGTTCGAAAACCATGTGCGCGCCGTCCTGGGTTGGCCGCTGGGCGCCGCTACGATGCGCGCGCCGGCCGCCGTGATGCTGAACCTCCTGGGTGCCCGCGCGGGCTCCGGCCAACCACATGGCATCGAACAGGCGCTGACGGTGCCCGGAGCGCACGTCCATGTTTACGGAAAAAATCGCAGTGCCGCAGGGCGAAAAATGGGCCACGTAACCGCGCTCGGCCCCACGGTCGAAGAGGCGCTTGCCACGGCGCAGCGCGCGGCCCGCGCGATCCGTTTTGGAGATTCTTTATGAAACTGAACTCACGAACAAAACCGCTCGTCGGCATCATCATGGGCAGTCATTCCGACTGGCCGACCATGAAACTCGCGGCCGAAACGTGCGCCGAATTCGGCGTGCCCTTCGAAGCGCGCGTCGTTTCCGCCCACCGCACACCGCTGGACATGGCCGCGTATGCGCGCACCGCCGTTGCTCGCGGCTTAAAAGCGATCATCGCCGGGGCGGGCGGCGCGGCGCATCTGCCGGGCATGGTCGCCAGCTACACGCCGTTGCCGGTCATCGGTGTGCCCGTCGAGGGCAAGGTGCTCCGTGGCATCGATTCCCTCTTGTCGATTGTGCAAATGCCCTCGGGCGTGCCCGTGGCCACGGTGGCAATCGGTAACGCTCGCAATGCCGGATTGCTAGCCGTGCAAATTCTCGCCACCAGCGACCCCGCACTTCAGCGACGCATCCTCAACTTCAAGACGCAGATGGCGCGGGAATCGCGCGCCAAGAATCGGAATCTAAGTCTCTGAACCCCCTATGAGACTCTTCGACGCCATTCAGGCCAACCTAGCCTCACCGCCCATTTTGTTCTTCGTCCTCGGCCTGATCGCCGCCGCCGTCAAGACCGACCTGCGCTTTCCCGAGCCGCTCTATATCACCCTGACGATCTACCTGCTCGTCGCGATCGGATTCAAAGGCGGCGTGGCGGTCGCTTCGGCCGGGTTGGGTGTCGTGTGGTTGCCGGCCTTGGCGGCGGTCGCCCTCGGCACGGCCATTCCCCTTTGGTCGTATCCGATTCTGCGGTTCGTGGGCAAGTTGCCGGCGGTGGATGCGGCGGCGATCGGGGCCCACTATGGTTCCGTCAGTGCCGTGACTTTTATTGCGGCGGTGAGTTATCTGCACGAACTCAAGCAGCCGTATGAAGCCTACGCCAGCGCCTTTCTGGCGGTGATGGAATCCCCGGCGATTGTGGTGGGCGTGGTGCTGGGTAAACTGGCCACTCGCCGTGAAGCGGCGTCGCTCCGCTCGGTGCTCGGACTGGCCCTGCACGAAGGCTTGCTGGGACGCAGCGTGTTTCTGCTGGTGGGCTCGCTGCTCGTGGGCTTTCTGTGCGGCCAACGGGGCCTGGACGCCACGGCGGGATTCTTTGTGACGCCCTTCCAAGGCATACTCGCTCTTTTTCTACTAGAGATGGGCATGGTCGCCGCCCGGCGCTTCGGCGATCTGCGCAAAGTCGGCCTCTTTCTGGTAGGCTTCGGTGTCTTGATGCCATTGGCGCATGGCGTGATCGGGATCATGCTGGGCCAGTGGGCCGGGCTGAGTCTCGGCGGCGCCATGCTGCTGGGCGTGCTGGCATCGAGCGCATCTTATATTGCCGCACCTGCTGCGATGCGCCTCTCGTTGCCAGAGGCGAATCCAACATTGTATCTGACCTCGGCGCTGGCCGTCACCTTTCCCTTCAACATCACCTTCGGGTTGCCTTTCTACTACGAAGTGGCGCGATGGTGGTTCGCCGCCGGCAAATGAAAACGCATCCCATGAAACTCGTCACGATTGTCTGCGAAGCGCTGGCCCGCGAACACGTGACCAGGCTCCTGACCGAAGAAGGCGCGCGGGGCTACACGCTGTTTTCGGTGGAGGGCCTCGGAGCCAAAGGATCCCGGGTGGCTGACATCGAGGAATTCGCCAATATTCAGATCGAGGTCGTCGTTCCCGAACTCGTCGCCGAACGCGTGCTCGAACGCCTGTCGCGGGACTTGCTCCCGCATTTTGCTGCCATCGTTTACGAGATGGATGTCCGCGTTTTGCGGCAGGAGAAGTTCTGATTTGAGCCGTTACGCCTCTTGCGGATCGCCTTGCGGTGATGAATGATAGTTAAAGAATCCCAGCCTGCCTAAAGGAGTAAAATCCCAGGCTCGTCGGGTCTGCGGCGGCTTCACCCAGGATCACGTGGTCAAGAAGCTCGATGTCCATGGTGCGGGATGCCTCTCGCAACTGTCTGGTGACCTGCACGTCTGCGCTCGATGGGGTATGATTGTCTTTTACGACAGTTGTCGAGGCAGACGTTTATCAATAAACCCTCTGAGCTTTGGCAGCTTCTCATGGCCAAGGCCCCCGAAGAGGGCGCGGGCATCGAGCTGCAAATCTTTGAATACCGTCCTGGCCTTATCTGCCGTTATAACGGCAAGTAGGCGCTCCAGAAATTCGATCAGTTTTCGCTCCGCCATGCGTCCTTCGATCACCGCCTTTTGGAGGTCTTCAAGATAGGCCGGGAGCACGTGGGCCAGAATCACGACATGGCGTGCGTCCTGCCGACCCGTCTGGGCGATGTCGGCGACGTTGGCAATTTTCGCCTGCAACAGGGCAATCGGGCTCGGCACCTGAACATAAGTTTCGCCCAAAGCGACCGTGTAAACCGGCTCGCGTAGCTCCTGGTTGCTCACGCCATGCACATAACGAAGCACCTCGATGAGAAGAGGGAGACCCTGCTGGTCTTTGGCTATCACCACACCGATTTCATTGGTCGGGGGTTTGACCGGAAAGAATTGCGGCTTGGTGCCGGCCAGTTTGCCGAGAGCCTCCAAAGTCTCCCGGTCGCCGAGCACGTCCACATCCCGTGAAACGAACGGCGCCAACGCCGCCGTGCGCGTCGCATAATACATGGCCCACACGTTGACGGCCTGACCGCCAACCAGCAGGACCGGCTCTTTCGTGGCTAGGAGTGGCGCGAAATCCTCGGGTGGGCGTGGCTCGGCGTCAGACGGCAGCGGTGGCATGGGCTTGATCGAAGTCGATCATTCGGATGACCCGCCGTGGTGAAACGACGGAATTGCGCTGCTGAATGGTTTGCGGGCTCGCCAAGGCCAGATCGAGGAGCACCTGGTCGAATTCGCGCTGTGTGCGTTTGAAGCGCGCCACCTGGGCGGCCGTCTTGAAATGCGCCGGCATCCGAGGGGCCTTTTGCCAGACCAATTGGCGCAGGCGCTCTGCCTGAATCGGCTCGCTTACCCTGTTCTTCACCAAGTCGCGGGTCGCCTGACGCAGTAAGGCCATCACGGTCGTATCTTCACGACGTGCGATCTCCGCGAGTGCGACCAATACCGCCTCATGCTCGGCGAGACTCTGGCGGCGCTTGGACTTTGAGAGTTGGTTGGGCATGGCTTTAAAGGTTGATTCAACCTTAGCGTTCCCTTCGCAGAGGGCAAGCTTATCCGCCTGACCTAGCCGGGGTCGCCCGGCCGCGTTCCAAGAGTGGAAAAGTGGCTATCACAAGTCATCGCGGATGCGGACGAGCTTTTACAATATCCCCGCCTGTCTGAAGGAGTAAAATCCCAGACCGGCCGGGTCTGCGGCGGCTTCACCCAAGATCACATGGTCAAGAAGCTCGATGTCCATGGTGCGGGATGCCTCTCGCAACTGCCGGGTGACCTGCACGTCGGCGCTCGATGGCGCGGGGTCGCCCGATGGATGATTATGGACACAGGCGATGGCAGTTGCTCCATGCTGGACTGCGCTGCGGAATACCTCGCGTGGATGTGCCAAGGCTGAGGTCGCGGTCCCCGAGGTAACCTCTACCAGCTTCTTCAGCCGGTTCTTCCGGTTGAGACACAAGACCCAGAACTTTTCGACCTCCAAGCCTCGGGTAAATGAGGCCATGTGGGCGGCGATCAGTTCCGGTCGGTTGAGCACCGGCGACCCGAACTCTTACGGGTTTAGGCGGGCGCGTTCGACGGCGGACGCCATCCAACATTGCTTCTGTGTGTTGAGTCAGGTCGATGACTCGGCGACGTGGGTGCTCGAAGGCGACATCAAGGGCTGCTTCGATAACATCAGCCATGACTGGATGCTGAAGAACATCCCCACGGACACGGAAGTGCTGCGCAAATGGCTTCGCGCTGGCTACGTGGATAAACGAACATGGTTCGCGACGGAGGCGGGCACACCGCAAGGTGGCATTATCTCGCCGACGCTCGCTAACCTCACCTTGGATGGGCTGGAGCGCGTCTTGAAGGAACGGTTCCGCCCGCATAGCTGGCGCGGGCCGCACGCCACAAGGCAACGGCACAATCCCAAGGTGCACCTCATCCGCTACGCGGATGACTTCGTCATTACCGGCATCTCGCGAGAGCTGCTGCAAGACGAGGTCCTGCCTGTGGTCGAACGGTTCCTCAACGAGCGGGGCTTCAGCTCACGTGGTCGGCCCGTGCCGGGTGGTCGATTATGTCCGTTGTCTTATTAGCCGGTGCCGCGTTGCCGCGGCATTTAGAACAGCTCGAGCCGGATGAGCGGAAATTATCATGTCCGGTTCTACGGGGAGGAGGTCGGTCTAACCCGACCTCCTTATCCAAGAGGCCGGGATTCTCTAGGCGACAGTAATCACCTATCCTTGGTGCAGTGTGACAAAATGCAGTTGACGCAGTTGACATCTGTCCCTTACAGTGTAAGGGTTAAATGAAACTGACCTTCATCGAACTGCCGCTGTTCACCAGCCTCGTCTTGCAGGTCACCGATGACTACTATCTCAACCAACTTCAAAACGACCTGCTGAAAGGCCCGGAGAAAGGCGACATCATCCCGCGTTTGCAGGGCCTGCGCAAGGTGCGGATGGCTTTGCAGGGCCGGAGCCGGGCCGGCGGGGCACGGGTCATCTACCTCTATCTTCCCCAGCACCACACGGTCATTTTCTTTTACATCTATACACAGCCATCCCATAGGAATGATCAAAGTTTGATGCGGCTGAGGAGAAAATTGATGTCGGCGAGGTTGAAGGCCTCGGGTTCAAAGGGTTCGCCGAGC
>JAYTUA010000136.1:0-63680 GCA_043745015.1 Opitutaceae bacterium
TCGGCGGTGTAGTAGACCTGCTCGACACCGAGCATGACGTTTTCAAAGGCGGTGAGCCACGGCAGGAGGCAGGGCGCCTGGAAGACGACGCCGCGGTCGGGGCCGGCGCCATCGACCTCCTTGCCGGCGAGCACGATGCCGCCGCTGGAGACGGCGGAGAGACCGGCGAGCATGGCGAGGACGGTGGACTTGCCGCAGCCGGAGTGGCCGATGAGCGTGATGAACTCGCCCTGGCGGATGCGCAGGTCGAAATTCTCGACAATGACGGCGGGTCCCTTGGGGGTGTCGTAGATTTTGCCGAGCTGGGAGATTTCGAGAAAGGAGCTCACGGGAAATTTATGCTTTACGATTTATGATTGGCGGACCGATCGGGGCCTCACGCGAAGGGCGCGAAGGGCGCAAAGGTTGAGAATTCCTTGGCGACCTTGGCGGACGTGGCGTGAGGAATAAGAATCATGAGCCAAGGGGGACGCTTTCCTCGCGGACCTCGCTGGGCCGCAGCGGCCGGCGGCGGTCCGTGCGCGATAGGTCGAGATTCTCGGGCAGGATGTCGGGCAAAATGAGCTTCTGCCGGATGGTGGACTTGCGGCGTTCGCCGTAGCCGAGGAGCTCGGTGGTGATGAGGGCACGGAGGCGCTTGAACTCGGGATCGTGGTTCAGGGCCTTGCGGTCGCGCGGGCGGGCGAGGGAGACCGGGAAGGACGGCCCGAGCGTGGCGCCGGGTCCGGGTGTGAGCGGGATGATGCGGTCGGTGAGCAGCAGCGCCTCGTCCACGTCGTTGGTGATGAGGACGACGGTCTTCTTGTCCTTTTCCCAGATGCGTTCGAATTCGTCCTGCAACGTGGCCCGGGTGAGGGCGTCGAGGGCGGAGAGCGGCTCGTCGAGGAGCAGAATCTGCGGGTCCATCGCGAGGGCGCGGGCAACCGAGACGCGCTGGCGCTGGCCGCCGGAGAGTTCGCGCGGGAGCTTGTGGGCGTGCGGCGTGAGATTGACCGTGGCGATGGCGGTCGCGGCGAGCTGGCGGCGTTTTTCCGGCGAGTGATTGGGAAACACCTGGTCGACGGCGAGGGCGATGTTGTCGGTGACCGTGAGCCAGGGCAGCAGCGAGTAATTCTGGAAGACGATGCCGCGGTCGGGTCCGGGCGCGGTGATCTCGAGGTCGTTGAGCTTGACGGTGCCGGTGTCGGGCCGGGTGAGGCCGGCGATGAGCGAGATGAGCGTGGTCTTGCCCGAGCCGGAGTAGCCGACGATGGCGACGAACTCGCCGCGCTCGATGGCGAGGTTGACGCCGGCGAGCACGGGCGGGCCGCCGAAGCCCTTGGAGACGTTGGTGAGTTCTAAGAATGGCATCGGGAAGGAATTTGCCTCACGCAAAGGTCGCGGAGGGCGCAAAGGCCGGAGTTGAATTACTGACCCGGTTGAGGGAGAAAAACCGGGCATGAAAACTGAGAACGAAATTGCGAAGATGGTTTTGGACGCAGCCTTCAAGGTTCATACGAATCTGGGGCCTGGCTTGCTGGAATCGGTGTATGAGGCGGTGCTGGCCTACGAACTCACCAAGCGCGGCTTGCAGGCGCGGCGGCAGGTGCCGATCCCGATTCGTTATGAAGAGCTGACCTTCGAGGAAGGATTCCGGGCCGATCTCCTGGTGGATGAATCGGTGATTGTGGAGCTCAAGTCCGTCGAGGCTCTCTCGCCGGTTCATGGCAAGCAGGTGCTCACTCAGTTGCGGCTCAGCAGGCACCGACTTGGGCTCTTGATCAATTTTGGTGAAGTTCACCTGAAAGACGGCATCAAGCGCATTGCCAACGGGCTGCCCAATTGATCCGGGCTTTGCGTCCTTGGCGTCCTTTGCGTGAGACTTCATTGGTTCAGACCGATTTGAAGCGGCGCTCGAGGACACTCATGAGGCGGTCGAGCACGAAGCCGACAAGGCCGATGGTGATGATCGAGAGAATGATGTGCTCGTAGATGAGCGCGTTGTATTCCTGCCAGAGGAAGCCGCCGGCGCCGGGCCGGCCGGTGAGCATCTCGGCGGCGACGATGGCGAGCCACGCGATGCCGAGCGACAGGCGGAAGCCGGTGAACATGTACGGCAGCGTCGCGGGGATGAGGATCTTGGTGAGCGTTTTCCAGCGGGAGAGCTTGAGGACGCGGCCGACGTTGAGAAAATCCTGGGGGACGGCGCGCACGCCGACGGCGGTGTTGAGCACGGTCGGCCACATGGCGCAGATGGCGATGGTGAAGAGCGCCCCGTAGGTGCCGGCCTCCTTGCCGGCATTCATGAAGAGCACGAGACCGAGTGGCAGCCACGCGAGCGGCGAGACCGGGCGGAGGATCTGGATGATCGGATCGAAGATCTTGGTGAAGGTCGGCGAGAGGCCGAGGCAGAAGCCGATCGGCGTACCGACCAGCAGCGCGATGCCGTAGCCCTGCGCCACGAGGATCAGCGAATACCACGTGAAGCGCAGAATGCCCTGGTCCATCTCGCCGCGCTTGGCGAAGGGTTGGAGCACGTAGTCGCGGCTGGATTCCCAGGTCTTGGCGGGCGAGGGCAGGTTGGTGGCCCACGTGTTGCTGGAGATGGCCCAGAGGACAAGGACCACGCCGAAGCCGAGCAGTGGCAGCAGGAGCCAGTCGAGTTTGAAAACTTTCATAATGCAGTGGGTGGTTCAGCCCTTGAGGTTCTTCACCGCGAAGCCGGTGGCGTAGGCCTCGGGGTTGGCGGGGTCGAAGGTGACGCCGTCGAAGAGGGTCTCGGGCGTGGCGTCGGCGCCGCCGTGGGCGTAGCCGATTTCCTTCATGGCCTCTTCGTAGAGATCGGCGCGCATGACACGTTTCGCGACGCCCTCGTAGTCGGGCGTGCCGGTGACCATGCCCCAGCGGCGGTATTGCGAGAGGAACCACTTGGCGTACTTGGCCTGCGGGTAATTGCAGTTCCGCTTGCTGTAATGCATGTAGAACTCGTCGTCCACCTTGCGGCCGTCGCCGTAGTCCAGCTTGCCCTGGAGGCGGCCGAGGATGCCTTCCTTCTGGCAGTTGATGTAGGTGGCCTTGGAGACGAGGTCGCATTGCTCGGGGCGGTTCTCCATGACGTCGAGCCACACGCTGGCCTCGTGCAGGGCCTTGAGGACGGCCTTGACGGTCTTGGGATTCTTGAGGGCGAACTCCTCGGTGAACGCGCAGACTTTTTCCGGGTGGTCCTTCCAGATGTCCTGCGTGGTGACGGCGGTGAAGCCGATGCCGTCGGCGATGGCGCGGGCGTTCCATGGTTCGCCGACGCAGTAGCCGTCCATCTTGCCGATCTTCATGTTGGCGACCATCTGCGGGGGCGGAACGGTGATGAGGGTGACGTCGCCGCCTTCGCCGTTGGGTCCGCCGGGATTGATGCCGCCGGCGGCGAGGTAATAGCGCAGCCACATGGCGTGGGTGCCGGGCGGGAAGGTCTGGGCGAAGGTGAGTGGTTCGCCGAGTTTCTTGGCCTGGTCGGCGAAGGGCTTGAGGGCCTTCGGGTCGGCGCCGACCTTGCCCTTCCACTCGGCCTTGAGGGTGATGGCCTGGCCGTTGCGGTTGAGGAGCCACGGGATGACCATCGGTTTCTTGGGCGAACCGGCGAGGCCCATGGTCGAGGCGAGCGGCATGCCGAGGAGCATGTGCGTGGCCTGGATGGAGCCGGTGGAGAGGTTGTCGCGGATGGCGGCCCAGTTGGCGCCCTTCGTGACGGTCGAGTTGATGCCGTATTTCTTGAAGAAGCCCTTTTCATGCGCGATGACGATGGGCGAGCAGTCGGTCAGCGCGATCATGCCGAAGTTGATGTCCGGCGCCTCGGGGGCGTCGGACACGGAGCCGGCGGTGGCGGCCCAGCTTTTGTTGCCGAGGGCGGCCCAGAGCGCGGCGGTGCCGGCCAGGGTGGTGCCCCGGGAAATGAATTCCCGGCGGTTAAGCGGGGACGAACGCCCCGCCGTGGAGCTTGGTTGATGGTGGTGCATAGGTGTGGTCAAGGTTGACGATGGCTTCGCGATACAAGTCCTCGCGAAAGAGACGGCGGGGTAAACTGGGGTAAAGTTGCGAGCGGGGCAGGAGGCCGGCGGCGACGAGGTCGTTCTGCAGGGTGGCGGCGCGGGCTGGCGTGGGCGCGTTGGCGTCGCCCTGGCTGAAGACATGGAAATCAGGCACGGACTCGGTGTGGTCGGGCCGGCAGGCGAACCGGCCGAGCAGCGCCGGGGCGATGACACTGGCCGGCAGATCGAGGTAAGCCGGGGCGGAGAGGATTTCCGCGAGCTCGGCGCGATGCGCCGGCTCGTCGCACCAAGCGGCGGCCTCGGCGAGGGCGGCGATGAGCAGGCCATGCTCGGCCGCGTGCCGCTCCGCGAAACCGCTGCGGACCATCAGCACTTTTTCGACATGGCCGGGGGAGAGCGTCGCGCTCCAGGCCGGGCACCAGCCTTCGCCCTGCTGCACCGCGAGCGTGTTCCAGGGTTCGCCCGCGCAGTAACCGTCGAGGGTGCCGGCGGCGAGATTGCGGAACATCTGGGCCGGGGGCACGACGGCGATGCGCACGTCGCGCCCGGGATCAAGCCGGGCGGTGTGCAGCCATTGTTGCAGCAGCACCTGGTGCATGGAGTAGGGGAAAACGATGCCGAAGGTGAGCTTGTTCTCACCGCGACGGCGCAGGGCCTCGGTGCGCAGCGTGTCGGCATCGCGCACCCCGGACGACCACAGGCGGGTGGACAGGGTGATCGCGTTGCCGTGGAGGTTGAAGATGAAGCCGGTGCAGACGTCCGCCGGGGCGCAGCCGAGCCCGAGCTGCGCGGCCCAGAGCATCGGGGCCGGGGCGTGGGCCGCGTCGAGTTCGCCATAGGTGACCTTGTCGCGGATCGTGGCCCAGCCGACTTCGCGGCAGAGCTCGACCGTGAGACCGCGCCGGGCAAAGCAGCCGCGGGTCTGCGCCACCACCAAGGGCGCCGCATCAGTCAGCGCGAGAAAACCGATGCGCAGCGGACGGGTGGCGCGCACGGGACGGTCGGTGGTGGTGGCGGTCATGGATTGACCGGTACATTAGCGCACGACGTGCCAGCCGGCGGATTTGGCCTGATTACTGCTCTTAAAGAATTCATGGAGTTAATGAGTTACATTCATGCCGAGCCCGGCCATCCCGCCCGATGAAGAACAACGTTTTCGACACCCGGCAGTTAACGGCCTTCGCGGCGCTGGCGCGGCTGGGCAGTTTTACCCGCGCGGCGCAGGAATTGTTCCTGACGCAGAGCGCCATCAGCCACGCCATCAAGGCGCTGGAGGAGCAGGCGGGCTGCCGGCTCTTCGAGCGGGCCGGCCGGCGCGTGGTGCTGACCCAGTCGGGCGAGCAATTCCTCCGGCATGTGGACAAGATTCTCGCGGAGATGAAATCAGCGCGCTCCGGCCTCGATGAGCTTTCGCGCTGGGGCCACGGCCGGCTGCGGCTCGGGGCGAGCACCACCGCCTGCCAGTACATCCTGCCCACCGTGCTGCGGGAATTCAAACAGAGCTTCCCCAAGTGCGTCATCTCCATCGATCCGGGCGATCACGCGCGGCAGACGGAACAACTGCTGAACAACCACATCGATCTCGCGATCATGCTGGAACCGGAAGGAACGAAGGACCTGGCGTTTGTGCCGCTCTTTGCCGACGAGATGCGTTTCCTCGTGGCACCCGCGCATCCGTGGGCCCGGGCCGGCCGCGTGCAACGCGAGAACTTCGCGGAGCAAACCCTCATCCTCTACAACCACACGAGCTACACCTTCCGGATCGTGAAGGATTATTTCCGCGGCGAGGACCTGCCGCTGAACAACATCCTTGAGCTCGGCAGCATGGAGGCGATCAAGGAGCTGGTGAAGATCGGCCTTGGCGTGGGCGTGCTCGCGCCGTGGGTGGCCGTGCCGGAGCTGGCCGCGAACGCGCTTGTCTCGCTGCCGCTGGGCAAGCGCAAGCTGCGCCGGCAGTGGGGCATCGGGCACCTGCGCGGCCGGCGGCTTTCGCTCGGGGAGGAAACTTTTGTCGGGCTCTGCAAGTCGGTGACGCACGAGCTGGCGGGCCGGGGCGTCAGCGCCGTGGCATGAAAAAGCCCGCGCCGGGTGGCGCGGGCCGGGAATGACACGGGGAGGACTCAGGCCTGCGCCAGAGTGCGCCTACGACTGCACCACAATCTTCACGCTCTCGAGCGCGACGCGGTCGATGGGCGTGCTCTGCTCGCCGCCGCCGCTGGCCTTGGTCGGGATGGTGGCGATGCGTTCCAGCACGTCATCGCCGGCACTGAGCTGGCCGAAGGCGGTGTACTGGCGGTCCAGAAACTTGGCGTCGCCGTGGCAGATGAAGAACTGGGAGCCGGCCGAGTCGGGCTGCGCCGAGCGCGCCATGGAGAGGACGCCGCGCACGTGCGACTTGGCGTTGAACTCGGCCTTGATCTTGTAGCCCGGGTTGCCGGTGCCGGGCTGGCCCGTCTCCCCGGCCTTGGTGTTGGGGCAGCCGCCCTGGATCATAAAGCCCTTGAGGATGCGGTGAAAGGCCGTGCCGTCATAGAAACCCTCGCGGACGAGCTTCTTGAAATTCTCGACGGTCTTGGGGGCGACGTCGGGCCAGAAGGTGACGGTCATTTCGCCATGGCTGGTCTTCAGCACGGCAACTTCGGTGGAGGCGGCGGGGGGATTGCTCATGTAAAAGAAACCAAAAAGCCGGTCGCGTGCCCCGCCGCAAGAACCAAATGGACACGACGGGCCGCCGTTGCCTCACTCGCGCGGTGCGTTTCTCGAAAGTCACCCTGCAGGGCTTCCGCAATCTGCCTCTGGCCGAGGTGGATTTCACTGGCCGGCGCACCTTTCTGGGCGGGGCCAATGCGCAGGGGAAAACCAATTTTCTCGAGGCCCTCGGCTACGTGACGGCGCTGCGCTCGTTCCGCGGCGCGGAATCCCGGGCCCTGATCGGGCTGGGCCAGCCGCAGGCGGGGCTGGGCTTCACCCTTGAGCATGAAAGCTTCGGGGCGAGCCGGGTGACCATCACCCTCACCGCCGAGGGCCGCGAAGTGCAGTGGGAGCAGGGGAAGGTGACGCGGCTGGCGGATTTCATCGGCCGGTTTCCCACCGTGGCGTTCTCGTCGCACGACAATCAGTTCCTGCGCGGCGCACCCTCGTTGCGGCGCCGCTGGCTCGACCTCACGCTGGCGGCGATGGCCCCGGACTACCTGCTGGCCCTGCAATCTTACACCCGAGCCGTGGCCGAGCGGAACATTCTGCTCAAGCAGGGCGGGCGCGACGCCGGCGCCATCGAGGCGTTCGAGCATGAGCTGGCGATCCACGCGGCCGTGCTGGTGGCGGCGCGCTCGGCGGGAGTGACCGCCTTGGGAGAATTATTCCATGCCGCCCATGCCCGCTTGGTGCCGGAGGGAGAATCCGCAGGGCTGGTCTATGCACCCGACACGGTCGCGGTCACGGTGCAGGACTATGCCGCCCTGCAGGCGAAGAACCGGCCGCGCGACACGCTGCTGAAATCCACCGAGCGCGGGCCGCACCGCGATGATCTCGAGCTGCTGCTCAATGGCCGGCCGGCGCGGCAATTCGCCTCGGAGGGGCAGCAGCGCTGCCTCGTCCTCGCCCTGCGGCTGGCGCAGGCGGCGTATTTCAAGGCGCAGGGCGGGGTCACGCCCGTGCTGTTGTGCGACGATGTGCTGGGCGAACTCGATCCGGCGCGCCGGACAAGCTTCTGGGCGTCGCTCGACGGCGATCCGCAGGTCATCGCGACCGGCACGGTCCGGCCGGAGGCAGGCGATTGGCAGGTGTTACAGGTGGAGGGTGGAAAGATATGCGTTTAACTTCTGCCTGTCATACTGAGCGTAGTGAAGGATCCAGAAGGATGCGCGCTGGCGTTTATCATGTTGGATTCTTCTCCCGCAACTGCGGGATCAGAATGACACGGAACTTTGGAGGCGGGGTGCCCTCACCCCGCAAGGCAGGCGCAACGTGGCGGGAAATCCGCGGGGTGAGGGCACCCCGCCTCCAGTCGAAGGAGTGGGCGCATGAACTTTGAAACCTGGCAATGGGTGCTGCTGTATCTCGCGGCGGTCATCTCGGGTTTCTCCAAGACCGGGATACCGGGCATCTCGATCCTGTCGGTGGGGATCTACGCAAACGTCCTGCCGGCGCGGATGGCGACGGGTGTGGTGCTGCCGCTGCTGATCTTCGCCGACCTGTTCGCGTACTTTGTCTATCGCAAGCATCTCGAATGGCGGCGCGTGGGGCGGTTGCTGCCTTGGGCGCTTGGCGGACTGGTGCTGGGCTGGCTGGCTCTGGGCCGGGTGGACGACCGGCAGACCGCCCGGCTGGTCGGCGTGATCATCGCGCTGATGCTGGGGCTGCATCTCTGGCGGCACTGGAAAAATCCCGACGAGGCGGCGGCGCACGCCCCGGCGTGGTTCGGGCCGCTGATGGGCTTGTTGGCCGGCGTCACCACGATGATCGCCAATGCGGCCGGCCCGGTCATGACCCTTTACCTGCTGGCGATGCGGCTGAAGAAACTGGAGTTCCTCGGCACGGGCGCGGCGTTTTTCCTGCTGATCAACTGGATCAAGGTGCCGTTCATCGCCCAGCTCGGGCTGATCAACGCGTCCAGCCTCACGCTCAACCTGTGCCTGCTGCCGGCGGTGGCGGCGGGCGCCCTGCTCGGCCGGCCGGTGGTGGAGCGCGTGAACCAGCAGGTGTTTGAGAACGCGGCGCTGGCCCTGACTTTCCTGGCCGCGGTGAAACTCCTGTTTTTTTAAGTTGGAGCGCAGGCCAAAGGGAGGGAGAAATCAGCGTGGGCCGACAATCCGTCAGACAACTCTGGAAGGCGAAGCTGGAGGGGAAACTTGCGCCCAGGCAATGGCCCGATGGGCCCCAGGCGCAGCGCACGGCGTTCACGGGCCGCGTGCTGGGCATCGACCCGAGCCTGCGCGGCACCGGCCTGGCGTTGCTCGAATTCACGCCCGGCCGCGCCCCGGTGTTGCTGCGCTGCCAGACCGTGAAAATCGCCGCCAAGCACCCGCTGCCGCACTGCCTGGCCGAGATTCACCGGGCGGTGGCGGTGTTCGTGGCGGACTTTGATCCGCGGCACGTGGCGCTGGAGCAGACGATCTACGTGCAGAATTTCCAGACGGCGCAGATCCTCGGCGCGGCGCGCGGCGCGGCGATCACGGCGGCATCCTTGCAGGCGAAGGAGATTTTCGAATACGCGCCGCTTCGCGTGAAGCAGGCGGTGACCGGGCAAGGCCGGGCCAGCAAGGAACAGATGGCGCGCACCGTGATGGCGATGCTCGGGCATGGCCGCGCCCTGGCCTTTGACGAGGCCGATGCCGTCGGCGTGGCGCTGTGCCATGCCTTCACGTGGCGCGGGTGAAGTGAGCCACCGTAGGTTTGAGTGTGGGCGGGATGCCCTCATCCCGCTCTTAACCCGCGCCTCGCGGGGTGAGGGCACCCCGCCTACAACAATCAATGAATAGCGCGCTTGCTGATTCCGGCGGCGGCGCCATGATGGGGCCAATGGACGATACGACGGCGCCATTCTCCCAGCAGGTCATGCGGTTCCGGCCGCGGCTGGTCGAGGCGCTGCGGGATTATTCCCGGGAAAAATTCTTCGCGGACCTCGGGGCGGGCCTGACGGTCGGCATCGTGGCGCTTTCACTTTGCATCGGCCTGGGAATTGCCTCGGGCGTGACGCCGGCGGCGGGACTCTACTCGGGCATCATCGGCGGATTCCTGGTCTCGGTGCTGGGCGGCTCACGGGTGCAGGTCGGCGGGCCGGCCGGCGCGTTCGTGGGCCTGATCGCGCTGCTGATGGTGCAATACGGCCTGGCCGACCTGCTGCTGTGCACGATGATGGCGGGCGCCATCCTGTTCGCGATGGGGGCGCTGCGCCTGGGCAACGTGATCAAGTTTGTGCCGCATCCGGTGACGGTCGGTTTCACCTGCGGCATCGCAATCACGATCCTGTCCACCCAGATCCGCGCGCTGCTCGGCCTGCAGCTGGCGGGGGCCGAGCCGGCGGAGTTCCTGCCCAAGCTGGCCGCGCTGACCGGGGCGCTGCCGACCATGCGCTGGCCGACCGTCGTGATCGCGGGCCTCTCGCTGGCGATCATTTTGCTGTGGCCGCGGCGCTGGAGCCGCGTGCCCGGCTCGATCGTGGCGGTGATCGCCGCCACGGTGCTGGCGGCCGCCTTCCGTCTGCCGGTGGAAACCATCGGCAGCAAATATGGCGGCATCCCGCAGGGCTGGCCGGACTTTCGTTTTCCGTCGCTGGACCTGGAGCACCTCAGCAGCCTGATCCGGCCGGCCTTCACCATCGCCCTGCTCGGGGCCATCGAGTCGCTGCTTTCGGCCGTCGTGGCCGACGGGTTGATCGACGACCGGCATGACTCGAATCAGGAACTCATGGCGCAGGGGGCGGCTAATCTGATCGTGCCGCTGTTCGGCGGCCTGCCGGTCACGGGCGTCCTGGCCCGCACGGCGGCCAACATCCGCTGCGGGGCGCGCACGCCGGTGGCCGGCATTGTGCACGCGGGATTCCTGCTCGCGGTGCTGCTGGTGGCGGCGCCGCTGGCGAGCGGGGTGCCCCTGGCCGCGCTGGCGGCGGTGCTCGCGGTGGTGGCGGTGCGCATGGGCGAATGGGAGGAATTCGCCCTGCTGCGCAAAACCCCCCGGGGGGACGCCGCGGTTTTCCTGACGACCTTCGGCCTGACCATGGTGTTCGACCTGACGGTGGCCGTGGAGGTCGGCATGGTCCTGGCCGCGGTCTCCTTCATCAAGCGCGTGGCCGACACCACCAAGATCCATTCGATGACGGGCGAGGAGGCGGCGCTGGGCGGGCAGGGCCACGAGCCGGTGGCCAACGTGCCGCCGGGCGTGATGATCTACCGGGTCTTCGGCGCGCTGCTGTTCGGTTCGGCGGAAAAGCTGGAGAGCATCATCCGGCGCTCGGGTGGCGACACGCGGGTGATCATCCTGCACCTGGCGGCGGTGACCGCCATGGACGCCACGGCGCTCAACCGCGTGGAAAACCTGCACGCGAAGCTGGCGCGCCACGGCAAGCACCTCGTGCTGAGCGGACCGCACACGCAGCCCTACTTCATGATGGAGAAGGCGGGATTCTTCGACGAGCTGGGCCGGGAGAACGTCTGCGCCGACCTGGAGTCGGCGGTCGCCCGGACGCGCGAGCTGCTGAAGTAAGGGTGGGAGGGGCTTTACGCCCGTTTGTAGGTCGGGGTTTATCCCCGACAGATTATCTTGGGTGTCGGGCATAAAGCCCGACCTACAGCAAACTGATCCTCGCCCTGGCGCTGAGTGCGGGCTTGTCTTCCCGTTTTGAAAGCGCGTTCATGGTCGGGCCCTCCCGCGACGATGACCACGGCCACTCCAGGATCAAACCCCACCCCGACGGAACTGGGCGCGCTCCTGAACCAGTCGGTCCTGCAACTGAGCCCCGACGTGCGCGTGGCCAAGGTTTCCGCCGACCGGGTGGCGCTCAAATACCAGCCGGGCCGGCAATACCTCGTCGTCACTCCGCAGCAATGGAGCACCCTGCAGGAGTTCAAGGGCGGGCGCAAAGTCACCGATGTCCTGTGCGAGCTCATTTCCGGGCAGCGCAGCCCCTCGCTGCGCGAACTCTACGAACTGGTCGTGAAGGCGGTCCGGGCCGGCGTCCTGCAGACGGCGGCGTGGCCGGTCCCGGCGGCGGAGATCCCGGTCAACTGGCAGCTGCGCCTGAAAGGTAAGGTGGTTCGCTGGCTGACGGGCTTGGCCCTCGTCGCCGCGATCGTCAGCCTAGTTTTGCGCCCGGCGCATCTTCCGGCCCAGCCGTGGTGGCTGTTGCTCGGCTGGCTGGTGGTGGGCGTGGCCGCGAGCTTGGGCACCGTGCTGGCCACCAGTGTCGTGCGGGCATCGGGAGGCGAGGTCTATGGCGTGCGCTTCGACTGGAAATCACCAGTGCCGCGCCTGCGCGCCGAGCTCGGTGACGCCTTGCTGGGCGGACGCAAAGTGGAGGCTGACACGGCGCTGGCCCGCATCGCGCCGCATTTCGTCTTGCTGGCCATCGTGGCGTGGTGGGGCTCCGAACTGATTTTGCCCGTGCTGGGCGGTGCGCTGCTCGTGCTTTCGCCCCTGTGGCGCTCGCCCCTGCTCGATTGGCTGGGTGCGCTTTACCGCGACCCCCAGCTGGCCACCGCCGATGATTTTGTGCTGGCGCGCGACCGGCTCTTCCAGCTGCTGACGCTGGCCCGCCGGCAACTCGCGGAGCGCAAGTACCTGCTCGCCGGCGCCGGGGCCACGGTGATCTGGCTGGTGCTCGTGCTCCTGTGCGGCTCCGCGCTGTTGCGGCTCAGCCCAACCCAGTCGGTGCAAAAATTCCAGGCCGCCGGCGGCGCGCACGCCATGGCGCTGGGCCTCTATGTCGTCGGGGGCGTGCTCATCCTGGGCGTGACGGGTTTCGCCGGCTGGGTGGGCTTCAGCCAGCTGCGAGCCCGGTGGCGCGAGCGGGTCGAGCGCCAGCTCCGGCCCGCGGCCGTGCTGGTGTCGCCGCAGACGATTGCCGACTGGCTGGGCCGGACGGTCATGTTCCGCGAGTTGCCCCCCGCGGAACTTGCCGCGGTGGCGGCGGCGGTGAAGCCCGAGGAGCACAAGCGCGGGAGTTTCGTGGTGCGCGAGGGCGAGCCCGGCGAGCGGCTCTACATCGTGCTATCGGGCCGGCTCGAGGTGCGGCGTGACCTTGCGCCGGGCCGCTCGGAGCCGGTGGCCGAGATGGGGGAGGGCGACGTCTTTGGGGAAATCGCGCTCCTGCAGGGCGGGCCGCGCACCCGCTCAATCCGCAGCCAGGGCCGGAGCGTGCTGCTCGGGCTGGACAAGGCGGATTTCGAGCGGCTGGTATTGTCCAAACTTTCGCAGCAGGCCGTCGTCGATGCGGTGCAGAAGGTCGGGTTCCTGCAGCACGCGGAGCTGACGCGCAACTGGGACCAGGCGACGATGGCGGCGTTTGCCCGGCGGGCGAAACTGCAGGAGATGCCCGAGGGGACCGTGCTGCTGGAGGAGGGGAAACCCAACCACTGGTTCTACCTCGTGCACCGCGGGGAGGTGGCGGTCAAAATCCGCGGGAAGGAATTGCGGCGGCTGAAAATGGGCGACTCGTTCGGCGAGCTGAGCCTCGTCGGCGACGGGGTGGCCACGGCCAGCGTCGTGGTGCACACCAAGGTGGCGAGCTGCCTGGCGATCCTCGGCCGGGACTTCCTGGATTTCATCACGCACGATTTCACCGTCGGGCTGAAGTGGGAGGAGCTCCGGACCCACCGGGTGGAACGGTCAGCCCAGAGGAAGTAGGCGGCTTCCTCGGGCCGGTGCTAGATCGCGACAGAAAGACTTAAAACCTGAGGCCGTTTCGGCTCCTGACCGTTTGTTGGGCTTTTTCTTATAGACCGAATGCATCGAGAATAGCCGAGAACTTAGTGTCGTCGTAAATGGAACCGAGAGGCCGCTTCGTATCCGAATCACTCAGAGAATAAGTCGTAGACAAAATCTTCTTGAATTTCGGAGTCCAAAGATAGCCATGCCTAACATCGATGGCCTTTTCGGAACTGTGTGTCTTCAGCTTTTCGAGTATTTGTTTTCCAAGGTCCGAAATGCGCCATTGGTCTCTGCCTCTTTCCTTCATCCACTCTCGCTCCACACAATCCAAACGAGCAAAGGCCACTAGCGTCGTCCAGCGAGGATCATCGCCGCCCTTTTCTTTCACTGAGGGGTATGGTTTCCAATCTTCAGCAGCATACGCAAAAAGTTCCCACATCTTGATGCATCCTGTGACGAAGCTTTTCCTTTGGTCGCCCTTCAAATCATCGAGAACGTGTAGGAGCATGGCTATTACCTGTCCGCGAGGCGAAAAAATCCTAACTTTACCCGGAGTACTCATTCTTTTGCCCAACAGTGTTATTAGGTCGAAGCCGAAAGCCGAACCGGGTTTGCTGTCATGCGGTTAGAAAACGCCGCAAGATGGTTGGATTCAAGCGCTGATTGGTTGGGGTCGGCTTTAGTCGGGGCGGAAAGCCCCTCCCACATTCCGATCCAAAAACTGCGGGCTCAGGTCCCGAGGACTTTCTTGATGATGCGGCCGAGGTCGCCGACGCGGTAGGACAGAAGTGAGTTACTGGAGGAATTCCCGCACATGGGCGGCGAGGTATTCGTAAACGATAGGCCGGGGCGCGGCATAGAAGCACTCGATGCCGTGGCGGGTGTGGCGGTAGATCACCCGGGTTTGCCCGACGCGCAGGCGGTGCAAGCCTTCGTATTCGCCGGTCAGCGGTTTGGTGTCGCCTTCGGGCAGGGCGAGGATGGCCGCCTTCAGGGCCCGGCGGGCGGCCGGGTGCAGGCTGCGTTGGTAGTCGCTGACCTGCGTGGCAACGTAGATCCTAGTCCGCAAGGCTGGTGGCGGGACGGAACTTGAGCTTCCCGGCGCGCAGCTTCTTCATCTGGGCACCGAATTGGCCGTCCGCCAGCAGTTCCATGGTCTCGAGCATCGAGCCCAGCCGCTCGGCGGAGATGACGTGGACCACGGCCGCATCGTGGCGGGTGATGGTCACCAGCCGGCCCGACTCGGCGGCGCGAATGGCCGCGGCGGTGTCGCGCTGGAGCTCCTTGACGCTGTATGTCTCTTTCACGTCAAAAAGCCATACGCCGGGCCTGGGCGTTGTCAACGCCACCATGGGATGCAATCGGGCTCAGGTGCCGAGGACTTTCTTGATGATGCGGCCGAGGTCGCCGACGCGGTAGGGCTTGGTCAGGTAGCCGCAGAAGCCGAGGCCGAGGAACTGGCGGGCCATGTCGTCGTTGTCGTAGCCGCTGGCGATGATCGCCCGCACCTCGGGGTGCAGGTCGCGCAGCAGCTTGAAACATTCCTCGCCGCCCATGCCGCCGATGATGGTGAGATCCATGATGACGGCGTCGTAGGGCCGGCCGATGTTGAGGTAGCGCTTGTAGAACTGGACCGCCTCCTCGCCGTTGCGGGCGAGGTCGTACTTGTAGCCGAGGCTCTCGAGCATGCCGGCGGTGAGCAGGCTGATGTTGGGGTCGTCATCCATGAAGAGGATGCGGCCGGTCCGGTTGGCGTAGTTGAAGGAGGGGGCACGGCGGGCCTCGACTTCCTCGGGCTGGTCGGCCACGGGCAGGAACACCGTGAAGGCGGTGCCGACCCCCAGCTCGGAATCCACGCCCATCTGGCCGCCATGGCGCTTCACGATGGAGAGCACGGTGGCGAGGCCGAGGCCGGTGCCGGTCTTCTTGGTGGTGAAGAAGGACTCAAAAATCTTGTCCAAGTGCTCGGGCTTGATGCCGCTGCCATTGTCGCGCACCTCGACACCGACGTAGGTGCCGGCGGCGAGCGAGGCGATCTCGCCCTCGGCGACGGGCACGTTGCCGGCGGTGATCCAGATCTGGCCCTGGCCGGTGGTCATGGCCTGGATGGAGTTGATGACGAGGTTCTGGAACACCTGGAGGATCTGGGCGCGGTCCACGCAGATGGTGCCGGTGTCCGGGGCGACCGTCACCTCGACCTTCACCGTGGAGCCGGCGGAGGCGAGACGGACGGTGTCGGCGAGGATGTCAGCGGTCTTCACGACCTGGCGGACGGCGCTGCCGCCCTTGGAGAAGGTGAACAGCTGCTTGCTGAGGGATTTCGCGGCGAGGCAGGCGCGCTCGCTGTTTTCCAGGCCGGAGTAGTCCCGGATGTCCTTGGCGAGGGAGACGCCGCCGAGGATCGTCGTGAGGAGGTTGTTGAAATCGTGCGCGATGCCGCCGGCGAGCTGGCCGAGCGACTCGAAGCGGTTGGCGCGGACCAGCTCCTCCGGGGTGAGGCTCATCTCGCCCGGATAGCGGAAGACGACCACCGCGCCCGTGGTCCGGGCCGTGGCATCGAGCACGGGGCGGGCGCTGAAGGTGACCGCCTGGGCGCTGGCCGCACCGATATCGAGGGCGAATTCCGTGTTCAGCGTCATGGGCTCGCCGCTCGCGAGGACGCGCGCGACGGGATTTTCGCCGGGCTGGCCGTTCTGCAAATGGACGAGGCGGAAGACCTCGTCCGCTTCCTGGCCGAGGCACTCGGCGAGCGTGCGGCCGAGCAGGCGTTCCGCCTTGGCGTTGAGGTGGATGATCTTGCCGGCTTCGTCGGAGAGCAGCACGCCTTCCTGCAGCTCGTTGAGCAAAATTGAGAGATGCGCGGTGGAAAAGCCGCGGCCGGACTCGGCGGTGGCGGCGGTCTCCGGCAGCGGCACCGCGAAGCCGATGATGCGCTGCAATTCCTTCTTGCGCGAAATTTGCCGGATGATGCCGGCGTAGGCGAGCACCTCGCGATCCTCGCGGTGGCGCAGGCGCAGGGTGTCGAAGTAGGCGATCAGGCTGGGCTGTTGGGCGAGGAAGTAGGCTTGAACGCCGCCGGTGGTCTCATCCATCGGCAGGCTGCGCAGGAAAGACTCCAGGGTATTGGGCAGTTCCTCGTCGGTGTAGCCGAGCAGGGACTTGAAGCCGGGGGAGAGCCAGTAGAGCCCGGCGGCGAAATCGAGGTCAAACAGGGCGACGCGGCCCCGGTCGCCGAGCTGCTGGATGCGCTCGTCGGCGCGCAGGGCGGCCTCCTCGAATTCCTTGCGGTCGCTGACGTCGAGATGGGCGCCGATGACCCGCTGGAGGGCGCCGTTGGGGCCGTATTGTTGGAGGCCGACGCAGTGGACCCACACATAGTGGCCCTGGGCGTGGCGCATCCGGAATTCATGGGAGAAGGGCCGCGAGCCGGTGGCGCCGGTCCGGCCGGAACGATCGGGGGCGGCGGCGGAATCCTCGGGGTGGATCAACTTCAGCCAGGTGTCGTAGGTGTTGGGCAGGTCGGCGTCCGCGTAGCCGAGCTGGCGCTTCCAGTTGGGGGAGTAATAGACCTCGCGCGTCAGGAAATTCAGGTCGAAGAAACCGAGCGGGCTGCGTTCATTGAGCTGACTGAGGAAATTATCAGGGGTCGTCGCGGGGGTCGGGGCGGGAACCGCGCTGGCCGCCGGCGAGCTGATGAAGGCGAGGTATTGGGCCGGTTCCCCGCCGGCCGGCTCGAGGCGGACGCGCACCTCGTAGTCAGCGGCCTCCTTGGGTTGCAGCTGGAGAGTGATGGGGCGCGCGCCGGTCGCGGCCAGCAGCACTTCCCATTGCGACTGCACCCAGCCGGATTCCTGGGAGACGACGTCGAAGGCAAAGAGGTTGGGAAAATAATCGCCGACCAGTTCGGTGACCTTGGCCTGCCACAAGGCGCAGGCGACGGCACTGGCCAGCTGGATGCGCCCGTCGGGGCCGAGCACCAGAATGGCGGCATCGGTCGCAGGAGCCTGGCTGATTTGCTGGGAGGGCGATGGGCTCACGACGGATGGAATACTTGTCCCGAACCAAAGCCAGCCGCGAGCCAAGATCGCAGTGAAGGAGCGGCGGCGGCGGATTTTTTAACCCGTTTTAACGAGGCGCGACCTCTGGCCGGCAGCCAGGAACTGTAGCGGCGGTCTGCGACCGCCGAGAGAACTGACCGGCGCCTTCCTCATTTCGGGAGTGGGTCGGTTTGATGTAGGTCGGGCTTTATGCCCGATACCCAAGGGCAAACTGTCGGGGATCAGCCGTCGCTCTGCGAGCTATGGCCTGACAAGTTAACCCCGACCTACAAACGAGCGAACAGCTGCTTTTCTAATTTTGGGACACCCTCTAGCCAGCTTGCTGCCACTGCCGCACGCGTTTTTCTAGGAAGTCGATCCAGACAGGCTGGTCGTTGAGGCAGGGGATGTGCTCAAAGGTGCCGCCGCCCGCGGCCAGGAAATCCTCGGCCCCCCGCACGCGGATTTCCTCGAGCGTCTCGAGACAGTCCGTGACAAAGGCGGGGGTGATGACAAGCAGGCGCTTCTTGCCCTGCTTCGGCAGTTCCGCGAAGAGATGATCGGTGTAGGGGGCGATCCAGGGTTCGCCCGCGATGCGCGATTGAAAGGAGATGGACCACTTCTGCGGATCGAGTCCGGCTTTTTGGGTGAAGAGCTGGGTCGTGCGCGTCACCTGGGCCTTGTAACAGGTGGCCTGGGCCGGACTGCAGGTGTGGCAGCAATCAGGCACCACCTGGCAATGGGCGTGCGAAGTGTCGGCCTTGGTCAGGTGCCGGACCGGGATGCCGTGGTAGCTGAAAAGCAGGTGATCGTGCGGGTGGTCGAGGTAGGGGCGGGCGCTGGCGACCAAGGCGTCGATGTAATCGGCGTCAGCGAAGTAGGGCTGGACGCACTCGATCTTCAGGTCGGGGGCGAGCTTCGCGGCCTCGCGGTGGACCTTGGCCACCACGGTCTCCCAGCTCGACATCGCGTAGTGTGGGTATTGCGGGAAAAGCAGGACGCGATCGATGCCCCGGGTGGCCAGCTGGCGCAGGACATCCGGGATGGAGGGGTTGCCGTAATTCATGGCCAGCTCGACCGGGAGGGTGGTGCGAACCTGCAGTTTGGCCTGGGTGTTCCGGCTCGTGACGACGAGCGGGGAGCCCTGCTCGGTCCAGACGGTGGAGTAGGCGTGGGCGGAGTTCTTGGCGCGGAAGGGGATGATGATGCCGTTGACCAGCAGTGAGCGCAGCAAGCCGTTGGCGGGCCGGTCGATGACGCGTTCGTCACCC
Organism: Opitutaceae bacterium; assembly: GCA_043745015.1. Lineage (GTDB taxonomy): Bacteria > Verrucomicrobiota > Verrucomicrobiia > Opitutales > Opitutaceae > Lacunisphaera. The sequence continues at coordinate 18,697 of JAYTUA010000136.1, forward strand.
AGGAACTCGCGCAGGTAGCGTTTCACGTCGGGCACCGAGGGCGTGTCGGGGGAGCCGAGATTGAGGAGCAGGACCGCGGGGTTGGACATTCGGAGGAGATAAGATTGGGCGGGGTGATTTTTGCAATCTTTGCTCGGCAGGAGTCGTATATCCGCTTAAGCTCACGGGTAAGTCAGCCGATTATATACCCAACCCTTCTTAGCACTTTCCGGTGACCAGCCGGTGGGTGCCTTCGATGAAAAGTTCCTCAGCCCGCAACTGGCTTGTGCCCCGGCCCCGCTGGCGGCGGTCTGGCCAACTGGCGGCGGAACCGGCGGGAGTAGCCGGCCATGAAAAATCAATCGGAGCAACGGATCCGGCAGCTGACGGCGCTGATCGAGCATGCCGACTGCCTGCTCTGGGAAGCGGAAGTCGAAATTGGTCCCGCCGACTGGAAGTGGTCATTTACCCTGCACTCCACGGTGTTCTCCCGCCGGCTGTTTCTGGGCAATCAATCCGCGGTTAAGGGGGATTTGTGGAGCCATTTCCAAATCGACGAACGGCAGAAGATGGATCAGCGGTCGCAGCAGGCGATGGTAAAGGGCGAGCCGGGCTACGCCCAGGAATTCCGGGCGGTGCGGGACGGGCACACGTTCTGGTTGCATGAGAATGTCTCCATCACCCCGCTTGGTCCGGGCCGCTTCTGGCTGGTCGGCCTCGCCACCGACATCACGCCGCAGCGCGAGGCCGAGGCGGCGCGCCGCCAGAGCGAACTGATGGTCGACCGCATTTTGGCGCACGCCCAGTGCCTGCTCTGGCGCGCCACCGTCATTTTGGAGGACGGCGTGCTCAACTGGCCGCATTTCGACATCCCGCACTCGCAGTTCTCGGAGTTCCTCTTCGGGGACCGCGTCTTCTCGCCGGATCGCGGCTTCTGGGACACGATGAACATTCCCGAGCAGGCCGAAATGAACGAGCACAGCACCAAGGCGATTTTGGGCAATGCCCCCGGCTACGCGCAGCAATTTCGCGCCATCAACCGCGCCGGGCGGTTATTCTGGCTGAACGAACGGGTGTCCATCACCCGGGTGTCAGACACGGTCTGGAGTCTGGTCGGCGTGGTGACCGATTTCACGGCACAGCACGAGGCCGAGGAGGCCAGGCGCAAGAGCGAGACGCGCCTCTCCCATCTGCTCGAGCGCGCCGACACCATGATCTGGCAGGCCGAGGTCGCGCGCCAGCCCGACGGCAAGCTGTCCTGGTCGATGTATATTCCACAGTCGCAGCTCTACCGGAGGATCTTCTCGGCTGAGCCCGACAATCTCCTGGGGTTTGCTTGGAAAAAGCGCGGTGTGCCCGAACACGCCGCGATGGATCATCGTGCGTTCGAAGCGAGTACCACCGGCGCAACGGCATATGAACAAGCCTTCCATGTGCCCGCACCGGCGGGCGACATCTGGCTCAGCGAGAAAGTCACGATCATTGCCACCGGTCCGCAGCATTGGGACCTGGTGGGGGTCGTTATTGATATCACCGCCCGGCACGAAGCCGAGGAGGCCCGGCTGTCCCACCTGCTGGAGCTGGCGGACTGCCTGGTGTGGGAGGCCACGGTCACCCTGCTGGCCAACGACACGCTGCACTGGGATCTCTACACGCAGCGTTCGGTGCTTTACCCGCGGATCTTTGGCGAGCGACAGGAGACGGAGCTCGACTGGCACACCCTCGAAGTGCCGGAATTTGAGGAGATGCGCCTGCGCGCCATGCACGAGTCAGTCATCACCACCGACGTGGCCGGGCTCATCCAGTTCATGAATCCTGCCGCCGCGGCGCTGACCGGCTGGCAGGAGCGCGAGGCGAGTGGCCGACTGGTCGCCGAGATCTGCCACTTGCAATCCGGCCGGTCGGAACAGCCGGCGGATGATCCAGTCACCCGCGTCATCCGGGGCGACCGGGTGTCGGACTTGCCGGCCCAGACCTGGCTGGTCACCCGGTCCGGGCAGCGCCGCCTGATCGAGGGGTGTTGTGTGCCCATCCATGCGGCGGACAGCAAAGTCATCGGCACGGTGCTCATGTTCCGTGATGTGACGGAACAGGAACGGCTGGAGCAGGAGCTGGTGCGGGCCACGCGGCTGGAATCGGTCGGCGTGCTGGCGGGCGGGATCGCCCATGACTTCAACAATATTCTCACGGCGGTCATGGGCAACCTGGCGCTGGCCCGACTCGATGTGCCCGCGGACACCCCGGCGGGCCTCAGTTTGCATTCGGCGGGAAAAGCCGCGCTGCGGGCCCGTGACCTCACCCAGTAACTCCTCACTTTTGCGAAAGGCGGCGAGCCGGTCCGCGCTGCGGTGCAACTGGAGGCCATTGTGCGGGAGATGACGGCGTTCGCCCTGCATGGCTCGCAGGTAAAGGCGTTCTACGATTTGGCTCCCGACCTCTGGCCCGCCGATGCCGACAAGGGGCAGATCGGCCGCGTCGTGCAAAATCTCGCCATCAATGCCGTGCAGACCATGCCCGGTGGCGGCACCCTCCGGATCATGGCGCGCAACGACGAGATGGAAGGGCCACCGCCTGCCAGGTCTTGCTCCCGGGAGTTACCTGCAGATCACCATCACGGACACGGGCGAAGGCATCCCGGCGGAGCGTCTGACCCGGATTTTCGATCCCTATTTCACCACCAAACAGACCGGCACCGGGCTGGGATTGGCCGCGGTCTATTCCATCGTGAAAAAACATCGCGGCCACATCGAGGTTGAATCCCAAATGGGGCAGGGCACCACCTTTCGGATCTGGTTGCCAGCCTTGCGGGTGCAGGTCGCCCAGCATGAAACCAAGGCGCGCTGGGCTCCGAGTCAGATGAAGGGCCGGGTGCTTTTCATGGACGATGAACAGATCATCCGCGAAATGTCGGTCGCGATCCTCCGGCGTTTCGGGTTGTCTGTTGATTGTGCGGTCGATGGGACCGAGGCGGTCGCAATCTACCGCGCGGCCCTGGCCGAGGGCCGGCCGCACGAGCTGGTCATCATGGATCTCACCGTGCCCGGCGGCATGGGCGGGCTGGCGGCGATGCAACAACTGCGCGCACTGGACCCCAAGGTCCGGGCGATTGTTTCCAGCGGTTACTCCAGCGATCCGGTGCTGGCAAATTTTCGCGCGCACGGTTTTGTAGCGGTCATGGTCAAGCCCTACGAAGTCAGTGAGCTCGCCCGCATCCTGCGCGAAGTCCTGCCAGGACTGTAGCAACCCCTCAGGCGGCGAGGGCCCGGATCGACGCGATCAGCCGTGGACGTTTTCCGGGGCGATCCGGTCCGTGATGATGGTGCCGGGGAAGTGCCGGGCAAAATCCAGGTGCACGCCGCGCTCCGTGCCGGGCTTGATGATATCCTCGATGAAATCCATGCCCCCGCGCGGCTTGATCCAGCGGTAGTAGGTGTCCGGATTTTCCGATTCCAGGACGATGTCGAGCTTCAGGAAGACGGCGCAATACAGCGTCAGGTCCCGGTAGGACGCAAACCACGTGGGCGGGCAGGTCAGTTGGTCGCGGATCAGGAGAGTCATGCAAAATCCTTTCTGCAGAAGTGATGCCAGCTCTGGCGTGGTTTTCTCTGGATTAGTGGTTGGCGGTGGCGTTGCCTGTCCTCATACATCGTCACAATTTTCCATGCATTCACCGCGCAAACCCGTCCTCCTCGTCATCCGCGATGGCTGGGGCAAGAATCCCCATCCTGAGCAGGATAGCTACAACGCCGTGCAATTGGCGAAGAAGGCCTGTGACGATGCGTTGCAGGCGAAGTATCCGCACACGCTGGTCTCGGCCAGCGGGCTCGATGTCGGCCTGCCCGACGGGCAGATGGGCAACTCCGAGGTCGGCCACGAAAACATCGGCGCCGGCCGGGTCGTGGACCAGGAGCTGGTGCGGCTCAACAAGCTGTTTTCGGAAAAGCAGCTCGCGCGGAATCCGGTCTGGCACGCGGTGGTTGCCCGGCTGAAAGCCTCGCCCCAGGCCCGGCTGCACCTGATGGGCATCGTTTCCGACGGCGGCGTGCATGGGATGCTCGAGCACCTCTATGGGATACTGCAGCAGGCGAAGGACGACGGTCTGACGCCCGCGCAGGTTTTCATCCACGGCTTCACCGACGGGCGCGACACGCCGCCGCAGAGCGGGCTCGGCTTCATCCGGCAGGTTGAGGCGAAGTGCCGTGAGATCGGCGTGGGCAAAATAGCCACGGTGTGCGGGCGCTTCTGGGCGATGGATCGCGACAACCGCTGGGAGCGCGTCCAGCAAGCCTACGACCTGCTCACCGGGAAAAAGGCTGTGGCGACGGCGAAGAGCGCGACCGAGGCGATGCAGCATTACTACGATCATCCGTTGAGCGAGACGCAGAAGGGCGACGAGTTTGTGCCGGCGACATGGATCACCGGCGCCGACGGGAAACCGCTCGCGACCTTCGCGAACGGCGACGCGGTGCTCTTCTACAACTACCGGGGCGACCGCCCGCGCGAGATCACCAAGGCCTTCGTGCTCGACGGCTTCAAGGACTTCGACCGGGGCGCGAAGCTCGATCTCTACTACGCGACGATGACCGAGTATGAAAAGGGCCTGCCCGTCCACGTGGTCTCGGGCAAGCCGGAGAAATTGAAAAACATCCTCGGTGAAGTCGTGAGCCAGGCGGGCCTCGCACAGTTCCGCTGCGCCGAGACGGAGAAGAATCCGCACGTGACTTTCTTTTTTAACAACTACCGGAGCGAGCCGTTCCCCGGCGAGGATTGGGCGTGCCCGGCGAGCCCCAAGGTGCCGACCTATGACCTGCAGCCGGAAATGTCGGCCGCCGAGGTGACCGCGCTCTCCAAGGCCGCGATTCTCTCCGGCAAATACAGCCTGATCGTCGTCAACTACGCCAACCCCGACATGGTCGGCCACACCGGTTCGCTGCCCGCGGCCATCAAGGCGGTCGAGGCGACGGACCATGGCGTCGGGGAACTGCTCGCGGCGCTCGCGACCAAGGGCGGCAAGGCCGTGATTCTCGCGGACCACGGCAATTGCGAACAGATGTGGGACCCGGTCACCAACAGCCCGCACACCGCGCACACGCTGAACCTCGTCGAGGTCTTCGTTGTCGGCGAAGGCCTGGTGGCCGGCAAAACCAGGATGCGGACCGGCGGCCGCCTGGCCGACATCGCCCCGACGGTCCTGCACCTCATGGACCTGCCGAAGCCTGTTGAAATGACGGGGCAGAGCCTGATATTAGGCTGAGTGGTCCGGTTGACGTGGGGCACGGAGTGCGCTGAAATTCTTCTGATGCCGAACCTCTTCATCGTCGCCGGACCCAACGGTGCGGGGAAAACCACCTACGTGCAGCGTTTCCTCCGGCAGGAGATGAACTGCCGGGAGTTCGTCAACGCCGACTGTATTGCGGCCGGGCTGTCGCCCTTTGCGCCCGACCTGGCGGCGTTCGCGGCCGGGCGCGTCATGATCAAGCGCCTGCGCGACCTGTTTGAACGCGGGGAGGATTTTTCGTTCGAGACCACGCTGACCGGCTTTGGCTACACGCATCTGCTGCGGGAGATGAAGGAAGCGGGTTATCGCATTCGCCTGGATTACCTGTGGATTCCTAATCTGGAGATTACGCGCAACCGGATAAGGCAGCGCGTCAGGAAGGGCGGTCATGACATCCCCGATGCGGTGCAGGTGCGGCGGTTTGGCAAGGGGCTGCGGCTCCTGTTGGAACATTACCGGCCGTTGTTGCACGACTGGCGCATTTACGACAACACGGGCCGCGATCCGCACCTGGCCGTTTCGGAACGGGATGGACGCCTGCGCATCAACGATGCTTCCCGACTTGTGCTCATCGAAGCGGTGACCAAGTTGGCGATCATGCCGGTTAAACCGACGGACCAAGTTGAGGAACCGGCTGACAGGTCACTTGACTGGGAAACCCGGGCTTCGCTGCGCGCGATGCGCCAGGCGTATGCTGACGTCATCCTGGAAAACAAAGCCTGGGGCCTGCCGATCATCCAGTGGCGGGACGGCATTGGCGTTGTCGAGGTGCCGGCGGAACAGCTTGAGCCGCTGGCCCGACGCATCCTGGAGACCAACGGTGAGCCGCTGCCCGAGGAGGAAGAGCGCGCGCTGCTGGCCCGGGTGAAGCTATAGGCGTTGGGTTGGCGCCGGTTGCCCTGATCCAGCCCCCAGTCGCCTGGATGGGTTGCCTCTGTCATATGCACCCAAAATCTGATTGCCCCGGGGTGAGGCGGGCCGTTTGGTTGGGCGTTACGCCCTATGAAACGCACCCATCACTGCGCCCAACTCACCAAGGCCAACCTCGGCGCGACCGTGTCGCTCGCCGGCTGGGTTGACTCCGTCCGCGACCACGGCGGCATCATTTTCGTCGATCTGCGTGACCGCGAGGGCATCACCCAAATCAAATTCGACGCCAGTTGCCGGGCGCAGGCGGCCCTGCTCAAGGATGAGTCGGTCATCGGCATCACCGGCAAGGTCGAGCCCCGGCCGGACGCGATGATGAACAAGAATATTCCGACCGGCGAGATCGAGGTCGATGCCGCCGAACTCATCGTGCACAATCTTTCCGACACGCCGCCGTTCCCGCTGACCGATGCCGGCGGCGACAAGGTCAACGAGGACCTCCGCCTGACCTACCGCTACCTCGATCTGCGCCGCCCGAAGATGCGCAAGAATCTCGCCGTCCGCCACCGCGCCACGAAGTCCGTCCGCGATTACTTCGACGCCCTGGGCTTCTACGAGGTCGAGACCCCGGCCTTGTTCAAGAGCACGCCCGAGGGCGCGCGCGAATACCTCGTGCCGTCGCGCATCCATCCCGGCGAATTCTACGCGCTCTCGCAGTCGCCCCAGCAGTTCAAGCAGATCCTCATGGTCGCCGGCGTGGAGAAATATTTCCAGATCGCCCGCTGCTTCCGCGACGAGGACCTGCGCGCCGACCGCCAGATGGAATTCACCCAGATCGACGTGGAGGTATCGTTCATCGACCGCGAGGGCATCTACGCCCTCTTTGAGGGCATGCTGAAGAAGGTCTGGAAGGACGTGCTCAACCACGACCTGCCGGTGCCGTTCCCGCGCCTTGCCTTCAAGGATGCCATGAACCGCTATGGCGTGGACAAGCCCGACACGCGCTTCGCCATGGAGCTCGTGGACTTCAGCGACACCTTCAAGGCATCGGGCTTCAAGGTCTTCGCCTCGACCGTCGCCGCCTACGGCTCGGTGAAGGCGTTCAATGCCAAGGGCCTCGCCGACATCACGCAGGGCGAGATCGGCGCGCTCGAGGAGATCGCGAAATCGCTCGGCGCAAAGGGCCTCGCCTTTATCAAGGTCGAGAACGGCGAGTGGAAATCGCCCATCGTGAAATTTTTCAGCGAGGCCGAGAAGGCGGAGCTGACCAAGCGCCTTGCCATCGCTGACGGCGACATCGTGTTCTTCGCCGCCGCCCCGTGGGAACGCGCTTGCGCCATCCTCGGCCGCACCCGGTTGGAGGCCGCCCAGTTGCTCGTGAAGCGCGGCAAGCTGACGATCCGTCCCGACCAGTGGAATTTCCTCTGGGTCGTCGATTTCCCCCTCATGTCCTACGACGAGGAGCGCGGCAGCTATGCGGCCACGCACCACCCGTTCACCGCCCCGGTCGCCGAGGACGCGGGCCTGCTGGACAGCGATCCGAAGGCCGTGCGCGGCCAGCACTACGATGCCGTGCTGAACGGCATGGAGCTCGGCGGCGGCTCGATCCGCATCCACCAGCCGGCGCTGCAGAAGAAGATTTTCGAGGACGTGCTCAAGATCCCGGCCGACGTGGTCGAGAGCCGCTTCGGCTACATGCTCAAGGCGTTCACCTATGGCGCGCCCCCGCATGGCGGCATGGCTTTCGGTCTCGACCGCATGTGCGCGCTGCTTTGCGGCACGACGAGCATCCGCGACGTCATCGCCTTTCCCAAGACCCAGAAGGCGCAGGACCTCATGGCCCAGAGCCCGACGCCCGTCACCGCCAAGCAGCTCAAGGAGCTGCATATCCAGACGGTCATTCCACCGCATACACTAGGCTTGCGCTGACCGCGCAATCCCCGAGGCTTCGATCAATCTTTTATACCCCATGAAACTCATCACCGCCATCATCAAGCCCTTCAAACTGGATGCCGTCAAAGAGGCGCTCACCCTGGTGGGCGTCGAGGGCATGACCGTCACCGAGGTCAAGGGCTTCGGCCGCCAGAAAGGTCACACGGAGATCTACCGGGGCAGCGAATACACCGTGGACTTCCTGCCCAAGATCAAGCTCGAGCTGGTCGTCTCCGACGAACTCAAGGACAAGGTCGTGGCGGCCATCGTCAACGGGGCCAAGACTGGCAAGATCGGCGACGGCAAGGTGTTCGTTTCCCCCGTGGAGGATGTGATCCGCATCCGCACCGACGAGCACGGCGACGCCGCCATCTGAGCGGGCTCCTCCCACGGGCTCGTTCGTTTGTAGGTCGGGGTTTATCCCCGACAGATTATCTGGGTTGTCGGGCATAAAGCCCGACCTACATCAAATTAACTCAGTCCCTTCCGGCCGGTTTCCTCAGAGGGAGACCGGCTTTTTTCTTTTCTTCGGGGTTTTGTGCCGTTGATGTGACTGCAGCCCCCCTCCGATGTCCACTCTCACCCCGATCAAGGTCCTGGATACCCATACTGGCGGCGAGCCCACCCGGCTCGTGCTGGAAGGTGGACCGGACCTCGGGGGCGGTCCGTTGGCCGATCGGGTGAAGCTGTTCCAGGAGAAACACGACAAATTCCGCACCGCCATCGTCGGCGAGCCGCGCGGGTCGGAGGTCTTTGTCGGCGCGCTCCTGGTCGGGCCGCACGACAAGGCCTGCCAGTTCGGCGTGATCTTCTTCAATAACGTCGGCTGCCTCGGCATGTGCGGGCACGGCATCATCGGCGTGGTCGTGGCCCTGGCCCACGCCGGCCGGATCAAGCCCGGCCCCGTGAAACTCGACACGCCCGTCGGCCCGGTCGAGGCCGTGCTCGGCGCCGGCGGCGAGGTGACTTTTAACAACGTGCCGAGCTACCGCCGCGAGAAGGACCTGCCGCTGTATCTGCCCGGCGTCGGTGATGTGAATTGCGACCTCGCCTGGGGCGGCAACTGGTTTTGCCTGATCGAGCAGCACGACCAGCGGCTCGAGCTCGATAACATCCCGCAGCTCACCGAATACTGCTCCCGCATCCGGCAGGCCGTCGCTGATTCCGGTTTTCCCGAGATTGACCACGTCGCGCTTTTCGGTCCCGGGACCAAACCCGGTTCGAGCAGCCGGAATTTTGTCCTCTGTCCGGGCGGGGCCTACGACCGTTCGCCTTGCGGCACCGGCACCAGTGCGAAACTCGCGTGTCTCGCCGCCGATGGCAAACTGCTCGTCGGGGCCGAGTGGGTGCAGGAGAGCATTGTCGGCAGCACTTTCCGGGCGAAATACCGCAAGCAGGGCGACAAGATCGTCCCGACCATCACCGGCACGGCGCATGTCATGGGCGAGGGGACCCTCCTGCTGGATCCGGCCGACCCGTTTGCCTGGGGCATCCGCTGAGCCATGCGCTCGGATAAATCCGTCATCGTTTGCGGCGGGGGCATCGTGGGCCTGTGCACGGCCTACTACCTCGCCCGCGAGGGTTGCCGCGTGACGCTCGTCGAGCGCCACGCCGAGGGGCACGACCACTGCGCCATCGGCAGCTCGGGCTACGTTTCCCCGAGCCACGTCATCCCGCTGGCCGCGCCCGGCATGGCCTGGAAGGGGCTCAAGTGGATGATGAATTCCCGCAGCCCGTTCTACATCCGGCCCCGGCTGGATACCGAGCTGATCCGCTGGGGCTGGCACTTCTGGCGGGCGAGCAGCCGCCGCCGGGTCGCGCGCGCCGCCCCGGTCCTGCGCGACCTGTGCCTGCACAGCCTTCACCTCTTTGATGAGCTCAATGATGTCACGGGGGACAAATCGGAATTCCGGCACGACGGCCTGCTCAATCTCTGCCGCACGCCGCAAGGCCTCGAGCATGAGGCCAACGGACTCGCCCGCCTCGCCAACGAACTCGGCATCGAGGCGCGGGTGCTGGATGCAACACAGACCGCGGCCCTGGGCCTCGGCGTGAAGCTCGCTATCGCCGGCTCGGTTTATTTTCCCATCGACGCCCATCTTACGCCGGCCCTGTTTACCACGGCGCTGACGGGCTTGCTCAAGGAAATGGGCGTCCGTTTCCAGTGGAGCACCACCATCTTCGGGTGGCGGACCTCGGGCAGCCGCATCGCCGCCGCCCACACCACCGCCGGCGACCTGATCGCCGACGAGTTTGTGCTCGCCGGCGGCTCCTGGTCTTCCGGCATGATCGGCGGCCTCGATCTGCGCCTGCCGATGCAGGCGGGCAAGGGCTACAGCCTCACCCTGCCGAAGCCGCGCTTTCGCATCACCAAGCCTTTCATCCTGAGTGAACGCCGGGTGGCCGTGACCCCGATGGGTGATACCTTGCGCTTCGGTGGCACAATGGAAATCGACGGCCACCAGGACCGCGTGCGGCCCGAGCGGGTGGAACAGATCATCGCCGGGGCCCTGGCCTTTCTCCCCGAGTTCACGCCGGCTGATTTTGCGGGGGTGAAACCCTGGTTTGGCTACCGGCCGGTGTCGCCGGACGGACTGCCTTATGTCGGGCGCTTCAACCGTTACGCCAACCTCACCGCCGCCTGCGGCCACGCCATGCTGGGCGTCACGCTCGCGCCGGGCACCGGCCGGCTGGTGGCGGATGTCATAAGCGGTCGGAAGCCTGCCGTGGATCTTACTTTGCTAAAACCGGATCGTTACTCATAAGTGTTGCGCTTATGAAACCTGACGGCGGTTCCCTCATCGGCGTTGGTTCCAGTGGTCTGGGTGGTGGCTCGTTCAAGGCCTACGATCCGGCCAGGAACGTTCACCTCGAGCCCTCGTTTACCTCGGCCACCACCGATGACGTGGAGCGGGCGGCCGGACTCGCCGCCGCCGCCGCTCCGGTGCTGGCGCGCTTGTCCGGCGCGGCCCGCGGCAAATTTCTTCGCGCCATCGCCGCCAACCTCGAGGCGAAGGTGGATGACCTCGTCGCCCGCGCCATGCAGGAGACGGCCCTGCCCGAGGCGCGGCTCAAGGGCGAAGTGGGCCGCACGGTCGGCCAGCTCCGGCTCTATGCCGAGGCCGCCGAGCGCGGCGACTGGCTCGACGCGCGCATCGAGACCGCCAACCCCGACCGCAAGCCCCTGCCCAAGCCCGACCACCGCTCGATGCTGCGTCCGCTCGGCCCGGTCGTGGTCTTCGGCTCCAGTAATTTCCCCTTCGCCTACTCGGTGGCCGGTGGTGACACGGCGTCGGCCTTCGCGGTCGGTTGCCCGGTCATCGTCAAGGCCCACCCGGCCCATCCCGGCACGAGCGAGCTGGTCGGCCGTTTGATTCTCCATGCCGTGCGCGACTGCGGACTGCCCGAAGGCACCTTCTCGCTGCTCTTCGATTCCGGCTTCGAGGTCGGACAGGCGCTCGTGAAACACCCACGGGTCAAGGCGGCGGGCTTCACCGGCTCGGTCAAGGGCGGCCGGGCGCTCACTGATCTCGGGGCGTCGCGCCCCGAGCCGATTCCGGTCTATGCCGAGATGGGCAGCGTCAACCCGGTGTTCATTCTGCCCGGGGCTATCGCTGAGCGCGCGGCGGCAATGGTGGACGGCCTCCACGCGTCGAGCACGCTCGGGGTCGGACAATTCTGCACCAACCCCGGCCTGATCGTCCTGCAGCGCTCGCCCGCCGCGGAGGAGTTCATCCGCAACCTTGCCGCCAAGCTTTCGGCCACGCCCGAGGGCGTGATGCTCACGCCGGACATCGCCAAAACTTATGCCGCCAACTCTGCCCTGCGTGCGAAGCAGACGGGAGTGAAGGTGCTCACGCCCGGCAAGACGGCCACGGTGTGTGGCGCCACGCCCGCTTGGTTCGAGACCGATGCGCTCAATTTCATCGCGAATCACTCTCTCGCGGAGGAGATCTTCGGCCCGAGTTCGCTGGTCGTCTGGTGCAAGGATCGCGCCGAGCTCCTCCAGGTCGCCGCGCAGGTCGAGGGTTCGCTCACCGCGACCTTGCAGGCCGGCGCCGCGGAAGCTAAGGACCAGGCCAACCTGATCGAGGTGCTGGCGACCAAGGCCGGCCGGCTCGTCTTCAATGGATTTCCGACCGGCGTCGAGGTCAGCCACGCCATTGTCCACGGCGGACCTTATCCCTCGACGAGTGACGGCGGACGTACCACGTCGGTCGGCACGCGCGCCCTCGGCCGCTGGGCCCGGCCGGTGTGTTACCAAAGCTTTTCCGATGACCTGTTGCCGGCCGAACTCCAGAATACCAATCCCCTCAAGATCCACCGACTCGTGAATGGCGAGTGGACGGACAAGGCCAGTATCTGACCCGGCCCAATTCATTTTTTGCCACGGATATCACAGATGAACACTGATAGTGATTTCTTTATCCGTGCCCATCAGTGTAATCCGTGGCTAAACCTGCCTGCTTAAATCCCATGCTGCCCGCCCCGTCCTTCGTTACCGCCAACTTTGTCGCCCGGCCGCTGGGTTACCGGATGGAGAAAGGCTGGGGGCAGGGCGACCAGGCCTCGAACGACTGGTTCGCGCCGCTGGCGACCTTTGAGGCGCGCTTCGACGAGATGCTCGGGGAAATCAAGGCGCTGGCATTCTCATCCATCGATCTGTGGTGCGCCCACCTGCACTGGCGCTGGGCGACACCGCACCACATCGAGACGGCGAAGAACCTCCTCGGGAAGCACGGCCTCGCGGTGCGCAGCTATCCGGCCTGGGTGATGGGCGGCGCGGCCGACCTGCATGCGGCCTGCCGCCTCTGTGTGGCGCTCGACATCCCGTATTTCGTCGGCAACTGCGAACTCTTCAACACCGACCGCGCCGCCGCCGTGGCGATCCTGCGCGAATACGGTGTCGGCTACGCCATCGAGAATCACCCGGAGAAATCCGCCGCCGAGATGTTCGCCCGGCTGGGGTCGGGGGATGAGGATGTCGTCGGCATCGGCCTCGACACCGGCTGGTGCGGCACGGGACAGTGGGACGCACTGGCGGCGGTCAAGGAACTCGGCCACCGGATGTTCGCGATCCATCTCAAGGACGTGAAGGCACCCCGCGCCGCCAAGTCCGGCCTGCAATTCATCGACATGGGCCATGAGACCTGCCGGCTCGGCGACGGCATCGTGCCGATCAAGGCCATCGTGGAGCATCTGCGGGCGACGGGATTCCGCGGCTCCATCGGCATCGAACACGAGCCGGAGACTTTCGACCCGCGCGAGGAGATTCGCGCGAGTCGCGAGCTTGTCGAGTCTTGGTGGGCCGGCGCGCCACTGAAGGAAACGGCCCCGCCGCTGAAGGTCGTCGTCGTCGGCTGCGGCAACATTGCCGGACAATACGGCGAGGCGCTCGGCCGCTGCCCGGAGATCAAGATTCTCGGCGCCCAGGACATCGACCCAACCCGGGCCAAGGACTGGGTGGCCAAATGGGGCGGCAAGGCCTACGCTTCGCTCGCCGAGGTGCTGGCCGATCCCCAAGTCGAGGCCGTCGTCAACCTCACGATCCAGCAGGCGCACGTCGAGGTGGTCACGAAGTGTCTGGAGGCCGGCAAGCATGTCCATTCCGAGAAGCCGCTCGCCCCGACCTACGCCGAGGCGAAGAAGCTTGTCGATCTGGCCGCCGCCAAAAATCTCCGCCTGAGCTGTGCGCCGGTCACCTGGCTGGGCGAAGCGCAGCAGACGACCTGGAAGCTCCTTCGCGATGGTCGCATCGGCACGCCGCGCGTGGCCTACGCGACGGTGGATTGGGGCCGCATTGAATCCTGGCATCCGAATCCGGTGCCGTTCTACGCGGCCGGGCCGGTGTTCGACGTGGCAGTGTATTCGATCTCGCTCCTCACGGCCTGGTTCGGCCCCGTCGCCAAGGTCACGGCCGGCGGCGGCGTCCTGCTGGCCGACCGGACGACGAAGGACGGCAAGCCTTTCAAGATCACCACGGAGGACTGGACCGTCTCCGTGCTGGAGTTTGCCTCCGGACTGCAGGCGCGGCTGACCGCCAACATGTATGTGATGCAACCCTCGCAGTGGCAGGCCACGCTCGATTTCCACGGTGACACCGGCTCGATCAACACCGAGTGGTTCGCCGCCACGGCCCCGGTGCGGCTCTGCGCCAACGGTGGAACCTATCGCCGGCTCCCACTCGTCAAGCCGTCGGTCGGGACCGGTCGCTGGTATGTCGATTGGGCCGCCGGCGTGGTCGGACTCTGGCGCGGCTTGCGCACGGGCCAGCCGCATCCGACGACCGGCGCCCACGCCGCGCATGTCGTGGAGATCATGGAAGCCGTGCACCGCTCCATCCGCGAAGAGAAGGCGATCCAGTTGGCCAGCACCTTCCCGGCTCCGCAGCCGATGCCTTGGGCGAAGTAGGATCGGGCTGGATTATTTACCACAAAGGCACGAAGCTCACGAAGACAACCCAAAGACAGCTAGCCACAGATGAACGCGGATGAGCAAAGATGTTTGAAGGAGGCTGCCCGCCGGGATGCCGAGCTTTCCTCCGGCAAAGTGACTGGCCGCAGTCACCAACAGGTGATGCAGGCGGCTCGCAAATCGTTACTTGGTGTCGCGCGAGGCCAGTTCACTGTTCACAGCGATATTTCCAAGCCCACGCTGAAGAACAGTGCTTGGAAACCGTCGCTGTGAAGTACGACCTGGCAGTCCATTCGAGCCAGGCATTTTAAACGCGGAGTACGCAGAGGTCGCGGAGAGAAGAAATCTTTCGGCCCGGGCCAACAGGAGCGGTGCTCCTCAATTCTGACTCTGCGTTCTCCGCGCCCTCCGCGTTAAATTTCAGCTGCCTGGAGATTGGCTTTGGGCAACGGTCGTCGCTGGCGCATTCGATCAGAGTAAAGCTCTGAACTGATCAGGGCTGAGGCCGGCGTCTTTTGCGATGGCGCCCATGGTGATGGCGTTGATCGGACTGTGGCGGGGAATGACGAGGCGGGTCTTGCCGTTGCTCATCACGAGATGGCCACTCTGGCGGACGATGCGGTAACCGAGCTTTTCGAACACCCGGACCGCGTCGCGTTGACCGATGCCGGGTAGGCGGGGCATGTCAGACCACGACTTCCGCCTGCTCGAAACGCTTAAGACCGGTTTCCTCGGCCTCGACCTCCAGCCAGAGCCGGATGGCCTCCTTGATACCGGCGAGGGCCTCCTCGCGCGTGGCGCCTTGGGAGTGGCAGCCGGGGAGATCGGGACAGCTCACTGCCCAGCCCTCGTCGGATTGGAAGAGTGTCACCCGGTAGTTCATGGACGGAATAGTCGCCAGAAAGGAGCCGAGGTCAAGTTTGAGGACTTACATGAATTTCTTGCGGCGTTTGAAAGCAGCTACGTCCTTGGCGGTGAGTTCGAACCACTCTTTGTGGACGCGCTTACTGGCAAAGCGTCGCATCCAATAGGCCTCTAGACCACTTGGATCGTCAGTGCGGATTGCATGCACTTTATTGATCGGTTCGGAGGTCTGATGCGACAATTCGCGGATGCGACGATCCAGATCGTTCGTGAATCCGAATTTGTAGCGCCGCCCGGATTTCAACAGGTATACGTGCCCATCGTTCCCTGAATCTATACTGGGACCATCATTCAATACTTCCGAAGGGTGAGGCAGTGAGCTTTCGCTGAACGTCGAATCTCTTGGAGAATGGTTTCTTTGTTGAGCGACATAGGGAATTCTTTTCTGAGTTCGCGGCTTTGCCTGAGACTCAATTCGTCTTGGGGGCGGCAGGCGCTGCGGTCGCGACTTTCTTCTCCGGCAGCGCGCGAGTAGTGACTTCTGACACGAAGCGGGTGACGAGGCTCGCAATCGGATGCACGCCCTCGTCGCCCTTGGCGCGGGAGCGGAGCGAGGCGCTCATGGCCTCGGCCTCCTTCTGCCCGAGCACGAGCACGTAGGGCACCTTGTCGATCTCGGCGCGGCGGATCTTGGCGCCGAGCTTGTCGGAATGGGTGTCGAGCGTCACGCGGAGGTCGGCGGCCTGCATCTGGGCGAGCACGGCTTGAGCGTAGTCCATGACCTTGTCGCTGATCGGCACGAGGCGGATCTGCTCGGGGGCGAGCCAGAGCGGGAAGTCGCCGCCGAAGTGTTCGATGAGCACGCCGCAGAAGCGCTCCATCGAGCCGAAGGGCGCGCGGTGGATCATGACCGGGCGGTGCGCGGTGTTGTCGGCACCGATGTAGGTGAGGTCGAAGCGGACGGGCAGGTTGTAGTCCACCTGCACGGTGCCGAGCTGCCACTCGCGGCCGATGACGTCCTTGATGACGAAGTCGATCTTCGGGCCGTAGAAGGCGGCCTCGCCGGGCTCCTCGGTGAAGGGCACCCCGAGCGTCTGGGCGGCGGTGCGGCAGGCGGCCTCGGCCTTGTCCCAGTTGGCGGGATCGCCGATGTATTTGCTGCCGTCGGGATCGCGCATGCCGACGCGCACGCGGTAGTCGGACATGCCGAGCGTGGTGAGGACGGTCTTCACGAGCGCGAGGCAGCCGATGATTTCCTGCGGCACCTGTTCCTCGGTGCAGAAGAGATGGGCGTCGTCCTGGGTGAAGCCGCGGACGCGGGTCATGCCGTTGAGCTCGCCGGACTGTTCCCAGCGGTAGACGGTGCCGAACTCCGCGAAGCGCACGGGCAGGTCGCGGTAGCTGTGCGGCTGCGAGGCGAAGATCTTGATGTGGTGCGGGCAGTTCATCGGCTTCAGCAGGAAGCCGTCGATGAGCTGGTCGTCGGGCAGGATGCGGTCCTTGGTGATGGTCTCGGTGCCGGTGAGCTTGTTGACCTTCTCGGCGAGGTGGACGGAGACCGCCTCGATGCGGTTGGACATCTCGGCGCAGGAGCAGCCGGAGGAGATGAGCTGGTCGAGGTTGTCGCGCTCCACGACGGGCGGGAACTGCGAGTCCTTGTAGTAGGGGAAGTGGCCGGAGGTCTTGTAGAGCGAGAGGCGGCCGATGTGCGGCGTGAAGACCTGCGAGTAGCCCTGCTTGCGGAGCTCGCCGGAGATGAAGTCCTGGAGCTGCTGGCGCAGGATGGAGCCGTTGGGCGTCCAGAGGATGAGGCCTTGGCCGACGTCCTCGTCGATGTGGAACAGCTTGAGTTCGCGGCCGAGCTTGCGGTGGTCGCGGAGCTTGGCCTGCTCGAGCTGGGTGAGGTAGTTGGCGAGCTCCTCCTTGGTGGCGAAGGCGGTGCCGTAGATGCGCTGGAGCTGCTGGTTGGTCTCGTCGCCGCGGTGGTAGGCGCCCGCGATGGAGAGGAGCTTGAAGGCCTTCAGCTTGGCGGTGTAGCGGACGTGGGTGCCGGCGCAGAGATCGGTGAATTCGCCGTTGGTGTAGAACGAGATTTTCTCGTCCGCGGGGATGTCGGCGAGGCGGCCGAGCTTGAAGCGCTCCTGGCCGCGGGCCTTGATGATCTCGACGGCCTCCTCGCGCGAGACCTCCTTGCGGTCGAAGCGCTGGTTCTCGTCGGCGATCTTCTTCATCTCGGCCTCGAGCTTGACGAGGTCCTCGGCGGTCAGCTTGTGGGCGAGGTCGATGTCGTAGTAGAAGCCGGTGTCGGTCGGCGGGCCGATGTCGAGTTTGGCGTCAGGAAACAGACGGAGGACGGCGGTCGCCAGCACGTGGGAGCACGAGTGGCGGAGTTCTTCGAGCGGGGACATCGACATGGCGGGTATGGGTTTGGTCCTGCCTACGATTGCAGGGCCGAAAGTCAGATTGGCGACACAGTTTGGCCGCGTGTCAATGCCGACTTCCCAGAGGGATTTGACCACTAATCAGTTTCGCCAAAGGCGAAACTTACGGCGTCCCCTACGCCTGATCGGCTTCGGATTTAGTTTTGGGGTCTGCTGATCGCGGACCAGGGAAAAGCCTGCGATCAGCAGGCCCCCGGAACTGATGGCGGAGGCGATTAGCCGGAGCGGATGAACAAGGATTCATCCTTTGATGAATCCATTAGTGGTTAAACAATGCCTTTCTTCACCGGCTCGAGCTTGTAGCCGTCCTTGCCGTCGAGCATGGACCAGCCCGCCGCGGCGAGCTCCTTGCGCAGGGCATCGGCCCCGGCGAAGTCCTTGGCCTGCTTCGCAGCCCAGCGCTTCTCGGCGAGGGCAGTGATGGCGGCGGGCACATCGGCCTTATTAGAGGCTGAGCTCAGCGATTTTGGATGCCAAGTATCTCCAGAAACTTCAACCTTCCACCCCAATTTCCGCAGCTTCGCATTTACTTCTTCGATCGTGCCAATTTCACCGAGGTGGTGTTTCTCTCGCAGACGACGTATCTCGTCTTTCACGAAACGAAGTTCGTCTACCGGATCTTGCACAAGGGATAGATCGAGGCCTAGAACCGATAGTACGTGATCAAGTCCGGCGACCTTGCTGCTGACGACTTCTTGGCTTCCAATAGTAGCCCTCAGGTGGCTTCTCGCAGCGGTTGTATTGAGATTGTCCTGGAGATCCTCAATGACCTTTGTGAAACAAGCTGCTGGTTGCGCGGTCGTCAGGTTTTCATTGCGTAATTTTGCCAGTTTGATCCACCACTCGCGGGCGCCCTTCAGCATACGCAATTCGTGAAGCGCTGTACCTAGCGACTGTAGTGTGAAGTTCAGTTGGTGGCTTGGATGCCCCATGAGAAGAAGTGCATATCTTACGGCTACTGGGTTATATTCGTAGTCATCGCGTTGGATTAGTCTCAAGTCATCGAGCGTGTAGAGGTTGCCGAGCGACTTGCTCATCTTCTTGCCGTCCACGAGCAGGTGCTCGCTGTGATACCAGTGATGGGCAAAGGTCGTGCCGTTGCAGCACTGGCTTTGCGCGATTTCGTTTTCGTGATGCGGGAACAGCAGGTCCACGCCGCCGCTGTGGAGGTCGATGGTCTCGCCGAGGTGCTTCTTGCTCATCGCGCTGCACTCGATGTGCCAGCCGGGCCGGCCACGGCCCCACGGGCTGTCCCAGGCGTTGGTGCCGTCGTCGGGCTTGTGCGCCTTCCACAGCGCAAAGTCGCTGCCGTCCTCCTTCTCGTCCGAGTCAAGCGCGGCGCCGGTCTTCAGCTCACGTTCCTTGAGGCGGGAAAGTTCACCGTATGCCTTGAAGGACGAGACGCGAAAATAGACCGAGCCGTCCGCGGCGCGGTAGGCGTTACCCTTCTTCATCAGCACGTCGATCATGTCGACCTGCTCGCGGATGTGGCCGGTGGCAGCCGGCTCGACGTGCGGACGCAGGCAGTTGAGCGCGGCGCAGTCGGCGTGAAACTTGTCGGTCCACTGTTTGGTGACCTCCGCGAGGAGACGGCCCTCGTCCTGCGCACGCTTGATGGTCTTGTCGTCAATGTCGGTCAGGTTGCGGACGTGCCTCACCTTGTCCGCGCCGAACTCGAGTTCGAGGAGCCGGCGGAGAACATCGTTGATGACGAAGGTGCGGAAATTGCCGATGTGCGCCGGCGCGTAGACCGTCGGGCCGCAGTTGTAGAAGCGGAACACGCCATCCTTGTGGCTCGCAGCCAGGGGCTTCAGCTTTCGCTCGAGCGAATCGTAGAGTTGGATGGGCATGGGGCGGGAGACGGTGGCCACAAAAGGCGCAAAAAGTGCAGAATTATCAACTACGGATTCACTCGCCTGCTTTATCCCTATACGATGGCCCATCGTTTTTACCGCGGATGACGCGGATAGCCGCGGATAACTTTACGCTGATCCGCGTTTATCTGCGTAATCCGCGGGAGGTTTGGGATTCAAAAGATTAGCGTGAAATGGGGCGGAATATTGGTTTACTGCTGTTACCGTCACCATGGCCAAGACCCCCAAGCTCGAACTGATCCATCGTCCCCGCCGGCTGCGGCGTCAGCCCAGCCGCCGCGCCCTCGTGGCCGAGACGGTGCTGCGCGTCGATGACCTGATCGCCCCGCTCTTTGTGGTGGAGGGCAAGGGCCGGCCCGATCCGATCGCCTCGATGCCGGGAGTGTTCCGGCTGAGCATCGCAGACCTCGTCAAGGAATGCCGCGAACTGCACCGTCTGGGCGTGCCCGCCGTGGCTCTGTTTCCCAAGCTCGATGCCAAGCTCAAAGACGAGGAGGGCACCGAGGCCCTGAATCCCGATACGCTGATCCTGCGCGCCGTGCGTGCTGTGAAGAAGGCCGTGCCGGAGTTGAGCATCATCACCGATGTCGCGCTCGATCCCTACACCAGCCACGGGCACGACGGCGTGCTGACCGCCGCCAAGGACGACGTGGACAACGACCGCACCGTGGTGATCCTCTGCAAGATGGCGGTGCTGCAGGCCGAGGCGGGCGTGGATTTCGTCGCCCCGTCGGACATGATGGACGGTCGCATCGGCGCCGTCCGCAAGGCGCTCGAAGCGGCCGGGTTCAGCGACACGGGCATCCTCGCCTACTCGGTGAAATACAATTCGGCCTACTACGGGCCGTTCCGCGAGGCCGTCGGCAGCGCGCAGGCCGCCGGCACGAAGCTGCTGAGCAAGGCGACCTACCAGATGAATCCCGCCAACCGCCGCGAGGCCGTGCGCGAGATGCAGCTCGATGTCGCCGAGGGCGCGGACATCGTGATGGTGAAGCCCGCCGGCGCCTACCTCGACATCATTCGCGAGGTCCGCAACAACACCCGCCTGCCCGTGGCGGCCTACCAGGTTTCCGGCGAATACGCCCAGATCCACGCGGCGGCCCGGCTCGGCTGGCTCGACCTCGTGCGCTGCCGCGACGAGTCGCTGCTGGCGATCAAGCGCGCAGGGGCGGACATGATTTTGACCTACTTCGCCAAGGACGTGGCGAAGGCGCTGCGCTGATCTCCGTCCACTCCCTTTATGTCTGCCACCCCGGAAAACCGTTCCGCCACAGAAGTCTCGCCGGCGAACACCTCCCGGCGACGCTTCATCTCTTCCTCGCTGGCCGCCGGTACGGTGCTGGCCCTGCAGCCCACGCAGCTCGTGCGCGCCGCGGAAGTGGCGGCCCCGGGCCGGAAACTCAAGGTGGCCCTAGTGGGGATCGGCAACCGGGGCAACGAGCTGCTCAAGACGTTTCGCGACACCGGGCTCGTCGAGTTCGTGGCGTTCTGCGACGTCGATTTTTTGGGCGCGCACACCGCCGAGTCGCGCCAGTTGTTCCCGGACGTGCCGGGCTTCCAGGATTTCCGCGAGATGTTCGCGAAGATGGGCGACCGCTTCGAGGCGGTGATCGTGGCGACGCCGGACTTTTCGCACTTTGTCGTGGCCATGCACGCGATGGCGCAGGGCAAGCACGTCTATGTGGAGAAACCGCTGGCGCACACCTTCCGCGAGGTGGACATGCTGATGGCGCAGGCCGCGCGGAGCGGGGTGGTCACGCAGATGGGCAACCAGGGCCACTCGGGCAACAATTACCACCAGTTCAAGGCGTGGCAGGAGGCGGGCATCATCGCCGACGTGACCCGGATCGACATGTTCATGAATTCGCCGCGCCGCTGGCACGGCTGGACGGTGGCCGGATTTCCCACCGGCGAGCCCGTGCCCGCCACGATCAACTGGGATCTCTGGCACGCCAACACGGCGGTGCATCCCTTCAGTGCCCGGCTGCATCCGGGCGATTGGCGCAGCTGGTTCGCCTATGGCGACGGCGCGTTCGGCGACTGGGGTCCGCACATCCTCGATACCGCGCACCGGTTTCTGGCGCTCGGACTGCCGCACGTCATCGAGGCCGTGAAGCGGGACGGACCGAACGAATTCATTTTCCCGCAGGCCACGACGATCCGGTTTGATTTTGCCGCCCGCCCGGGCCTGCCGCCCGTCGAGGTCTTCTGGTATGACGGCGTGCAGAACCGGCCGCCGCTGCCGCCGGAGTTTGGCCCGGAAGCCAAGTTCACGCAAAAGAACGGGAAATTCATCTACAGCAAGAACCTGACCTTTCTGGGCGGGACCCACGGGGATACGCTGCGCATCGTCCCGGAGGAGAAGATGCGCGAGCTCGCGCCGACCCTGCCGCGCATCCGCGGGGGATTTTCCGATCACTTCCAGAATTTCGCCCTGGCCTGCCTGGGGCGCGAGGAAACGAAGTCACCGTTCCATGTCTCCGGGCCGCTGTCCCAGGTTTTCCTGCTGGGCGTCATCGCCCAGCGGCTCGGCGGGCGGCTGGAATTTGATCCGGTGGCCAGGCGTTTCACCAACAGCGACCGGGCGAATGAGCTGCTGGCGGGGGTGCCGCCGCGGGCCGGCTGGGAGCAGTATTACCGCGCCTGAGGAAATAGCCCAATTCCGGTCATTCTGATCCCGCAGTCGCGGGAGTAGAATCCAGAATAACGAGAGCAGCGTGTATCCTACTGGATCCTTCGCTGGGCTCAGGATGACGGTTACGGGGATTGTTTGCTCCACAGCGCTCGGGTCAGCACGAGGTGCCCGAACAGGGCGCCGCCCACGCAGACGGGTCCGATGAGCGCGTAGGGGAGATGGAAGGCCAGCAGGAGCGGAGGCTGGACGTTCCAGCCGAAGGGCACGGGTGCCGACAGGAGCGCCACGCGCATGACATTCAGGAGCAGGGCAAAGCCGACGATGTTCGCCAGTCGCGCCAACGGGCGGTAGCGAGAGACGAGTGGCGCGCAGACCAGCGCGGTGATGCCGCTGAGGCTATCCCAGTTTTGTCCGGACCACGTCATGGTTTCCGGGATGACGCCCTGCGCGACCCAGGAGTGCAGGACGAGTTCGAGGGGCAGGCGAAAAGCCTGGAAACCGACCAACAGGGCCAGGGGAACGCTCGCGGCGAGTTGCCGGCCGACGGGGGAGAGGGCGAGCGCGGACCAAATCAGGATAATGGGCGCGAAGAAGAAGGGCAGGCCGTTCAGCGGCAGGGAAGTCAGGCGTCCGCTGGCCACCAGCAGGGCCTGCGCGCCCAGCCAGAGGGCAAGGGCGCCTGCGGCCATGGCAGTGACCTTGCTCGAGCGGTAGGTGTGCTGGATGGCCCAGAGCAGGGCGGCAATCACGGCCACCACGATGCCGGTGAACGCGGCGAGGGAGGCGGCGCTGGCGGGGATGAACTCCATGGGAGATTACCGGGCCAGTTTGCTGTGCTGGCGACTGTAGCCGAAATAGACCGCAAAACCGAGGGCCAGCCAGATCGTCAGGTTAAGCCACGTGATCGTGGGCAGGGCGAACATCTGCGCGATGCAGATCAAAATACCGAGAACGGGCACGACCGGCACCCACGGCGTGCGGAAGGGGCGGGGCAGGTCCGGCTGGGTCCGGCGCAGGGCGAGGACGCCCGCGCAGACCAGCGCGAACGCCAGCAGCGTGCCGATGGAGATGAGTTCGCCGAGCAGGTTGAGCGGGAACAAGCCCGCGATGACGGCGCAGGAGATGCCCGTGATCCAGGTCGTCACGTGCGGCGTGCCGTATTTCGGGTGGATTTTGGCGAAGGCGGCGGGCAGGAGTCCGTCCTTGGCCATGGCGAAGAAGATACGCGGCTGACCCAGCAGGGAAACGAGGATCACCGAGGTGAGGCCGGCGAGCGTGGCGGCCTCGATCAGGTAGCGGAAGAAGGCGGGGGCCTGCACCTGCTGCAAGGCGTAGATGAACGGCGCGTCCACATTCAGCTTGGTGTAGTGCACCATACCGGTGAGCACCAAGGACACGGAGATAAAGAGGAAGGAAACGACGGCCAGCGTGCCGAGCAGGCCGATGGGCAGGTCGCGCTGGGGATTTTTGGTTTCCTGGGCCGCGGAGGACACGCAGTCAAAGCCGACATAGGCGAAGAAGATGGCGCCGGCACCGCGGAAGATGCCGCTCCAGCCGTGTTCGCCAAATTCACCCGAGTTGGGCGGGATGAAGGGTGTCCAGTTGGCCAGGACCACCGCGCGGTGGCCGAAAAAATACCAGACGCCGTAGCCCACGAGGGCGAGGAGGACGCCGACCTTGATCACCACCATCAGGTTGTTGAAACTGGCCGACTCCTTGATGCCGATGTAGAGAATGTAGGCCAGCAGAAGCGAGATGAAGACGGCGGGAAAATTGATCAGCGCGCCGGTGGTGACAAGTTTGCCGTCGACCACATCGAGCGGGGCCCTGGCCATGAGGGCGGGCAGGGAGACATTGAACTCCTTGAGGATGTCCCGCGTGGCCCCGGACCAGCTGACGGCCACGGCGGCACCGGAGAAAAGGTATTCGAGGATGAGGCACCAGCCGACGACCCAGGCCAGAATTTCGCCGAGACTGCCGTAGGTGTAGGTGTAGGCACTGCCGGAGACCGGGATCATCGCGGCCAGCTCGGCGTAGCAGAGGCCGGCGAGGAGACAGGCGATGCCGGAGACCACGAAGGAAATCGCGATGGCCGGACCGCCGTAGAGGGCGGCGGCCTGGCCGGTCTGCACGAAGATGCCCGCGCCGACCACCGAGCCGATGCCCAGGCTGACGAGGCTGATGGGCCCGAGGGTGCGCTTGTAACCATGCTCGGCGGCGGCCTCGGCCTGCAGGGCAACGATCGACTTGGTGCGGAGGAGGCTCATCAATAACTACGGACGTTCCGGCACACCGAGCGGGCGGGTTGTGGTCATGCGATGACTACCCAGTGAGGGATTGCCCGCAGACTGGCAACAAGGCTTTTAACGGCCGCGTTTGGTGCTGCGCGGCTTCTCGTCCCCTTCCTCGGCGTCATCGGCGTCTTCGTCGTCCTCATCCTTGTCGCCGTCCTTTTTCTTCTCCGCATCGTCCTCATCCTTGTCCTCATCGTCGTCCCACTTGAGGGAGGTGTCGTTCTTCATCTTCTCGTCCTCTTCCTCCTCCACGTCGGGCACGTCGGCCTCGCCGTCGCCCTTGACCTTCTCACCGTCCTCATCGTCCTCGCTGTGCCCCTCGGGGGTGTAGTCAAGGATGGCGGTGACCTCGGTGAACAGGTGGACGGCCTTGCCTTCGATGAAATCGCTGTTCTGGGCCTCGCGGATCTGGTCCTCGACGTCGTCCACGGTGAGCTTTTCCTCGAGGTCGAGGATTTCGTTGAGCATCTTGACGCGCAGGCGGGTGATGTGGTCGAGGAAGTCGGCGTAGGGGCCGTTCTCCTCGTCGATCACGTCCGGCAGGGCGAAGAGCTTTTCCTCGGACTCCAGCAGGGGCTGCTTGATGCGGGCGAGGCGGACCTTGCCCTTGCCCAGATCCTTGGCGATGCGGAAGGGGATGAAGGCGCGCTCGAACACGTCCTGGTCGAAGCCGTATTCGCGGAGCGGGTCGATCAGTTCGATGAGGTGGTCGACCTGGCGGGGGTCGATGATGCTGAGGCCGTCCACGTCCCAGTGGACGGGGTCGCTGACCTCGTCGACCCACCAGTTGTGGTCCTCACCGAGCCGGACAATGCACCATTCAAGTTTGGGGGAGACTTTCGCCATGTTGGATGTGTTCTGAATTCGCTGCACGAAAACGGGCCGGTTCAGTCCTTGTCAAATACTGAAACGCCGAAAGGTGGAATATTCTCACTGCGGCCCGGCGGGAGTGAGAATTGCGGCGGCACACTGGGAAGGAAACGTGAAAAAACAAGACCAAAACTTTGCCCGTCCGGTGCTTGAAACCTGGCCGGTGAATGCCACAGTCCGCGCCACATGGGCTGGCTCTACCAAAACGCGGTCAAACCGCTGCTCTTCCGCCTCGATCCCGAGCGGGCGCACGAGCTGGGCGTCGACGCGATGGCACTGCTCGGGGCGGTACCCCCGCTCTGTGCCCTGCTGGAACGGGTGCACCGTCTGCCGCCGGGGCTGCACCGGCCGGTCGAGTGTTTCGGGCTGAAATTCTCCAACGCCGTGGGCCTCGCCGCGGGGTTCGACAAGAACGGCCGGGCCTGGCCCGCTGCCGCCGCCCTGGGCTTCGGGCACGTCGAGATCGGCACCGTAACGTTACATTCGCAGCCGGGCAATCCTCGTCCCCGGGCCTTCCGCTACGCCGCCGAGCAGGCGGTGATCAACCGCATGGGTTTCAACAACGACGGCGCGGCCGCACTCGCGGCCCGGCTGGCCAAGTTGCCCGGGCCGGGCCGGCGGGCGATTCCGCTCGGGGTGAATCTCGGCAAGAGCAAGGTTACGTCGCTCGATCAGGCCACCGAGGACTATCTTGGCAGCTTCCGGCTGCTGGCCGATCATGCCGACTATCTGGTGGTGAACGTCAGCAGTCCCAACACGCCCGGCCTGCGCGAGCTGCAGGATGCCGCCTGGCTCCAGCCGCTGCTGGCCGCGCTGGTGGACGAGAACAAGGCGCGGGTGTCCGCCGGCAAGCCGCGCCGGCCGCTGCTGCTGAAGATCGCCCCCGACCTCACTTTTCCGCAAATCGCCGCCGCGTTGGGTGTCATCGCCGATCTCAGCCTCGACGGCATCATCGCGACCAACACGACGCTGGCGCGTCCGGGCTTCTTCGCCGGGGTGAACGAGGCGGGCGGACTCAGCGGTGCGCCGGTGCGCCGCCGCTCGACCGAGATCATCAATTATATTTCCCGGGCGACCAGCGGCCGGCTGCCGATCATCGGCGTCGGCGGCATCATGGACGAGGCGGCGGCAGGCGAGAAGCTCGATGCCGGGGCCACGCTGGTGCAGCTTTATACCGGGCTGATCTACCGCGGGCCGTTCTTCGCGGCCGAGGTGGCGCGGGCGCTGGCGATGAGACAGCGGGGGAACTGATTTTCGATTTTGGATTCCCGATTGAAGAGCTGCATGGGGCGGGACGGTGACGGGTAGGTCGGGCTTTATGCCCGACACTCAACCGCGACATGTCGGGGGTAAACCCCGACCTACAAAGCCAAACTTACGGTAGAACCACGCGTACCCACTACCTGCGGGCCCAATCCAAAATCGAGAATCAAAAATCCCTAGATCGCCCAGTCGGCGCCGTCCACGAGGATCTCGTGGGCCTTGCGCGGGCGGACGACCAGGCTGGTCTCCTTGTAGTAGGCCACGCTGTGGGCGGGGATGGACTCGCGGAGCCAGACGTTGGCGCCGATCACGGAGTGGGCGCCCACGCGCGTGTCGCCGCCGAGGATGGTGGCGTGGGCGTAGATCGTGACGTGGTCCTCGATGTCGGGGTGGCGCTTCACGCCCTTGACCGGGTTGTTCTTGCCGTCGGTCTCGAAGGACTTGGCGCCGAGCGTGACGCCCTGGTAGATCTTGACGTGCGTGCCGATGGTGGCCGTCTCGCCGATGACGACGCCGGTGCCGTGGTCGATGAAGAAATGCGAACCGATGTGCGCGCCGGGATGGAGGTCGATGCCCGTGCGTTCGTGGGCGTACTCGGTGAGCATGCGCGGCAGCAGGGGCACTTGCAAGGCGTAGAGGACGTGGGCCAGACGCTGGAGCGAGATGGCCAGCACACAGGGGTAGGCGAGGATGATCTCGTCCATGCTGCGGGCGGCGGGGTCGCCACTGAAGGCGGCCGCGACATCGGTCTGCACCACGCGGCGGACTTCCGGCAGGGTCGAAAGGAACTGGGCGGCGGCCAGCCGGGCCGCGGCCTTGGGATCGGGATCCTGGGCGAAGCGCAGGCTTTTCTCAATCTCGGTGGCGAGGCGGCCCTCGATCTTGGTCAGGAGTTTCTCCAGCCAGGCCGGAGCGTCGGCCTGGGTGAGGCCGGTGTCCTCGAAGAATCCCGGGAAAAGCAGATGCATGAGATCCGCGGCCAGTTCGTTGACGCGGTCCTGCGAGGGCAGGTTGGCGCCGTCCAGGTGGTTGATGCCCCCGCCCTGGGCGTAGGATTCGAGCAGGGCCTGCGTAATGGCACGGGTGGTCATGGCGGGGGTTGGGCGGATAGCTTCGCCAAAAATCCACTCGGGTCAAATGTGTTGGACGGGAATCTCGTCATAGCGCGGGGCCGGGCCGCCGATAAAAAAGCCGCGCCCGGGGGCGCGGCTGGGGGAGTGATACAGCGGCGGCTTATTTCAGCGCGGTGGTGTAGTTCGCCTCGGCGGCGTCCCAGTCCACCACGTTCCAGAACGCGGCGATGTAGTCGGGCCGGCGGTTCTGGTAGTTCAGGTAATAGGCGTGTTCCCAGACATCGAGTGCGATGACGGGCTTGCCCTCGAGGCCGGCGACGGCCTTGCCCATCAGCGGGCTGTCCTGGTTCGCGGTGGAACCGACGGCCAGCTTGCCGCCGTCGACGGTGAGCCAGGCCCAGCCGGAGCCGAAGCGGGTGGCGCCGGCCTTGGCGAAGTCTTCCTTGAACTTGGCGAAACCGCCGAGTTCGGCGTCGATGGCCGCGGCCAGCTTGCTCCCGCTTCGCGGGACGCCGCCCTTGCCGGGGCCGAGGATGGTCCAGAAGAAGGAGTGGTTGCTGTGGCCGCCGCCGTTGTTGCGGATGACCCCACGGATGGCCTCGGGCACCTTGGAGAGGTCGGCGATGAGGGCGTTGACGTCCAGCGCGGCGAGCGCGGGCTGGTCCTTCAGCGCGTTGTTGGCGTTGGTGATGTAAGCTTGGTGATGCTTCGTGTGGTGGATTTCCATCGTGCGCGCATCGATGTGCGGCTCGAGAGCGTTGTTGGCGTAGGCCAGTTTCGGGAGTTCGTATGCCATGGGGATCGTGGGTTAATTACTGGGTTGAAAGGTGCATGGCTCGCGGGCGACGTCAACTCCCGCCCGTGTCTTCCGCCCGCTTGATCTTGAAGTAGGCCTGCAGCAGTTCCAGGCACGGCTGCTCCAGCACGCCGCGGGTAATCTCAAGGTGATGATTGACCTGCGGCAGCGCGTTGAGGTCGGTCGCGCCGCCCAGGCAGCCCATCTTGGGGTCAGACACGGCGAAGATCACGCGCTTAACCCGCGCCATGAGTGTGGCGCCCGAGCACATGGGGCAGGGTTCCTTGGTCACGTAAAGCGTCGCGTCATTCAGCCGCCAGTCGCCGATCGCCTTCGCGGCCTGGCCGAGCGCGAGGATCTCGGCGTGCGCGGTGGGATCACGGGTGCTGTCGCGCTGGTTGTGCGCCGAGGCGATGACCTCGCCGCCGAGTTCGATGACGGCGCCGATCGGCACCTCGTCCTGTTTCCAAGCATCAATGGCCTGGTTGTAGGCCAGCCGCATGTAAAACACGTCGTCGCGCTGCAACTGCGAGGGAAAGACCTTTTCAAAAGGACAGGGCGGGGCGTTGCGGGTGGATTGGGCCATGC
Organism: Opitutaceae bacterium; assembly: GCA_043745015.1. Classification (GTDB taxonomy): domain Bacteria; phylum Verrucomicrobiota; class Verrucomicrobiia; order Opitutales; family Opitutaceae; genus Lacunisphaera. Next base: position 47,865 of record JAYTUA010000136.1, read on the forward strand.
GGGGTCAGAGGGAAACGATAGCCTTGACTTAGGTGCGGTAGTCCGGTCTTACAACGTCCTTTTACGAGCATGCAGCACCCTTCCGTTTCCCTCCTCCCCACCCATGTCTGACGGCAAAGCGATCGAAGTCGAAGGCAAGATCGTCACCGTCCTCCCGGGGACGATGTTTCGGGTGCAACTGACCAACGGCCACATCGTGCTGGCCCATATTTCCGGGAAGCTCCGCAAGCATTTCATCAAGATCGCCGCCGGTGACTCGGTGAAGATGGAGATGAGTCCGTACGATCTCGACAAGGCGCGCATCACTTTCCGCCTGCGCGACACCTCGGTGCCGCCGCCGGTCCCGGGCGCCCGCCGGCAGTTCCGCCGCTGAGTTCCGCCGCCGCGCGCCATGAAAGCCGTGCGCAGCCCCGGACGGTCCAAGTCGGAGCCCATGTTGCCCGCGCCCAAGGGATTTGCGGACGGGATCGACGATTTTCTCGCCTACATCGAGCTGGAGAAGGGTCTCGCCCGCAACACCGCCAAGTCCTACGAGACCGACCTCAAGCAGGCCGGCCACTGCCTGAAGCACCTGGGTGCCGCCGGCTGGACCAAGGTCACCCCGAAGCACCTCACCGGCTGGCTCCACTGGCTGAGCGACCAGAAGTTCAGCGCGGCCAGCCAGGCCCGCAAACTCGCGGCCGTCCGGATGCTCTGCCGCTACCTCGTCCGCGAGCGGAAGCGGGACGACGATCCCTCCGCGCTGCTGAGCGGCCCCAAGTTCCGGCGCAAACTCCCGCAGACGCTCACCACCGGGGAAATCAACCGGCTACTCGCCGCCCCGTCCGGCGGCGATGCCTATTCGATCCGCGATCGCGCCATGCTCGAGCTTTTTTATTCCAGCGGACTCCGCATCTCCGAGCTGTGCGGCCTCGGGCTGCAGCAGGTGGATCTGGAGAACGGTTTCGTGCGCGTCTTCGGCAAGGGCTCGAAGGAGCGCGTGGTCCCGCTCGGGGCCAAGGCGCGCGAGGCGGTCCAGACCTACATCACGGCCGGACGGCCGCGGCTCGTGAAGCCGCGCACCGGCAGCGAGCTCTTCCTCAGCGAACGAGGAAAGGCGATCTCGCGAAAAACGCTCTGGGTGATCGTGAAGAAAAACGCCAAGCGGGCCGGCATCGAGAAGCCGGTGAAGCCGCACCTGCTGCGCCATTCGTTTGCCACGCACTTGCTCGCCGGCGGCGCCGACCTGCGTGCCATCCAGGAAATGCTCGGCCACGCCAGCATCGGCACCACCCAGATCTACACCGCCGTCGAGTCGTCGCGGCTCCTCGACCAGCACGCGAAGCACCACCCGCGCAACCGGCGAAAGTGATTGTTCGCGCCGGGCGGAAATGTCATGCCTGCAGCTCATGACGGAAAAGCGCAAACTGGCGGTGGTGACGGGAGCGAGCCGCGGCATCGGCCGGGAGATCGCGGTCACGCTGGCCAAGCAGGGCTGGGATATCGCGTTCTCCCATCTCGCGGAGCCGGCCGAGGCCGCCGAGGTATCCGGCCTGATTACGGCGGCTGGACGCAAGGCGCTGGCGGTGCGTTGCGATGTCGGGGTGAAGGACGAGGTCTGGGCGTTCTACAAATCAGTTCTGGAAACCTTCGGCCGGGCGCCGGACCTGCTGGTCAACAATGCGGGGGTCCAGACCTGGGCGCCGCTGCTCGAGCTGGCCGAGGCGGACTGGGACCGGGTCATCCGTACGAATTTGAAAGGCTGCTTCCTCAACACCCAGCGGGCGGCACAGCTGATGGTCGAGCACGGCATCCGCGGATCGATCGTCAACCTCGGTTCCGCGTGCAACAAGGTGCCGTTCCCGCGGCTGGTGGATTACACGGCGTCGAAGGGCGGCATCGAGCAGTTCACCAAAGTGTCGGCCGTTGAACTCGGGCCGCACGGCATCCGGGTCAATTGCGTGGCGCCGGGCGCGATCGAACATGAGCGCACCAAGCTCGAGGTGCCCGACTACGCCGAGACCTGGGCCCGGATCACGCCGCTCCAGCGGGTTGGCCAGACGGCGGATGTGGCCAAGGTGGTCCATTTTCTGGCAACGGACGGGGCCGGCTTCGTCACGGGGCAGACGATCTACGTGGACGGCGGGGCCTTCTCGATGCCGAACTGGCCCTATCCCCACGGGAAATGATGCCAGAATCCGGCGGCTGATTACGCCAGCCAGATTTGCGACGGCCATGCGTAGCTGCCGGGTTTGATGAAGACCAGTGGCCCGGACTGGCTGACCGGTTGCAGCACACCCACGCCTTGAGGAGAAACTTCGCAAGCGCGCAGCCGGGTCCAGCCGAGCGTCCGCACGACGGCGGCCGCCGTGGCTCCACCTTCCAGCAGCAATCGGCTCACGCTCGTCGCGCGCAGGATTTCGGCGACCGATTCCGCCAATTTGCCCGTCAACACCGTGGACGACTGTCCCAGCCCGTCGCCGATGCCAATCAGGGCGCGACCGGATGTCTGCAGCGCCCCGACCACGGCGCCAATGTCGTGGGGCAGGGCGAAGACGGGAATGCTTTGGACCTTTGCCTCGGCGTGGCGTTGGCTCCACGTCGCGGCGCTGCCGCAGACGAGCAGAGCCGGACCAGATGAGTGAGTGGCGGGCTCGGAGAAGGATTTCGCCTGGTGCGGCACCCGGGCTTCGAGCACGGCCGTGAAAAAATCCGCCGCGCCGACCGGCAGCGTGTCGCGTCCCACGGCAGCGGCTTGCTTCGCCATGTCCGCGGTGGATTGGGCGTCGGGGGTGATTACTCCGGTTAAATCGCCGTCGAGCAGTTCCACCACCTGCGAGGTGGAGCGGGGGTGAATGGGATCGTGGGCAAAGGAGCTTTGGTGCAATGGCCGGCCATCGATGAAGTAGCCGCCAGCGCGGATCACGCGGTGACGCGAGGGATTGGCGGGTAGAATAACGATGCTGGCCAAACCCGCCGCCCGGGCGGTCGCACGGGCTTCCGCCAGCACCGGGCCGCGCAGCACGGAATCGCATTTCTTGAAAATCCAGGCCGGCCGCGCGGCGATGACATTCCGGACAACGGCTGCCACGCGCTCCGCGGCCTGTTCGGGCGGCAGCAAACGCGTGTCGGTATCGACGCAGACGACCTCCGCCGGACTTCCAGAATGAAAGTCGGTCTGCACCTCGGCACTTAGCCCGTGACGCAGAGCCGCGCCCGCGAGTTCGGCGGCGCCACTGAGATCATCTGCGATCACCACGATCATGCGCCGGGCTGGCTGAGCTTGGCGGCCAGTCGCACCGCCTCGATCAGGCTGTTGGGGCTGGCCTGGCCCTGCCAGGCGATGTCGAAGGCGGTGCCGTGGTCCACGCTGGTGCGGATGACGGGCAGGCCGAGTGTGGTGTTGATTGCGGAGTCGAAGGCCAGCGCCTTGAGCGGAATGTGGCCCTGGTCGTGATACATACAGATGAACGCGTCGGTTTCCCGGCGGCGGCGGGGCAGGAAGGCCGTGTCGGGCGGGAGCGGGCCCTCGATCAACAAACCCTGGGCGCGGGCCGCCTCGATCGCCGGCTGGATGAAGCGCTCCTCTTCGCGCTGGCCGAACAGACCGTGTTCGCCGGCGTGGGGGTTGAGGCCGCAAACGACGAGCTTCGGCGCCCGGCCCCGGAGGCGTTGCATCGCCGCTGCGGTGAGCTCAATGACATCGAGGATGCGGCGAACGCTGAGCAGACCGGGCACCTCGTGGTAGCCAACGTGGACGGTGGCAAAACTGCAGGTCAGCTCCGGCGATGTGAGCATCATGCAGGAACGCGGAGCCTGCATCCGCTCGGCGAAGATTTCCGTGTGGCCGGGATACTTGTGTCCGGCGGCGTGCATCGCCTCCTTGTTCAACGGCGCGGTGGCGACGGCGTCCACCTGACCCGCAAGTCCGGCCTCAATGCTGGCGATGACGTAGCGGAAGGCTGCGTCGCCGCAACGCGCGTCCACGCGGCCGGGGGTGACAGCGGCAGCATCGAGGCCGGGGAGGTCGAGCACGGCCGGGCCGGAGAGCGTGGCTTGGGCGGCAGGCCATGACGGGCGGTCGAACACCGGCGCGGTGAACGGCAGCTTCAATTGCGCCGCCACGCGCCGCAGCACGCCGGCATCGCCAAAGACGACCGGGAGGCAGATCTTCGCCAGCGAGGTCTCGTTGAGCAAATGCAGGCAGATCTCCGGACCGATTCCGGCCGGGTCTCCCATGGTGACGGCGATGCGCCTGCGGCGGACAGGGTTCATGCCGGTGGCCGGAGATCCTCGGCGGTGCCATCAATGCCGCGGGCGCGCTGCCAGCGGTCCGCCAGCATCACCGCGACCGGGCACAGCAGGGCGGTGAAGATGACGGCGATGGAAATCTGGGCCGTGGCGATGCCGACGATATCGCGGTAGGCCGCCGCGTTGGGCGAGCCCGCGGCGGCAGCCGCGGCGGCGATGGCGGCCGGGGTGGCGGTGGCATTGCCGGCCGCACTGGCCTCGGCAAAGGCCGTGATGCGCGAGCGGTAGCCAAACAGGCCGAGCGTGAGCCACATCGAACCGCCCGTGATGACCAGCGTCATCAGGCCGAGGGCCACGCCGCCGAGCAGGAAGTTCCATTGGAAGAACACGGCCAGGTTCATGCCGGCGCCGAGGGCAAAGGCGAAGAACGGCACGAGCAGCTTTTCCCCGGGCCGGAGCAGCTCGCGGATGTCGTCATCCAGATTGCCGGCCACCAGGCCGAGCGTCAGCGGCATCACCACGCCGAGAAAGACCACAATGGGGAAGCGTTCGCCCATCAGTCCCAGCGCGATCATGGTGAGGAAAGGTCCGTCGTTCAGCGACAGCACCGACAGGGCGCCGACGTCGCTGCGGTTGCCATACTGGCCGGTCAGCGCGGCGAAGAGCCCGCCGTTGCCGTTGGTCATCGCCGCCACGATGGCGAGCGTCGAGAGGCCGAGGAAGCCGTGGAAAGGATCGGACAGCCGGCCCACGGCGAGACCGACCAGCGTGCCGGCGATGAACTTGGTGCCGGTCAGCAGCGCGCCCTTGCCGAGGGCGCGTGCACCGATCTTGACGGTCATCTGGCTGCCCACGCAGAAAAGAAAAAGGGCGATGAGGGTGAGCGCGCCGGTCTTGAACAGGCTTTCCGAGAACGAAGGCACGCCCTCGGCGGCAACCGCGCCGAGCCGCAGCAGTTCATAGTGGCCGCTTTTCCCCGGCGAGGCACCGAGGGCCTGCAGCGCCGACTCGATCCACGACAGGTGGGCCTGGTCCAGCGTGTTCATCGCCGCGCCGGCCAGCAGCGGCACGATCATCAGCCCGCCGGGGATGCGCTCAATGGTGGCCTTCAGCTTCATGGGGCGGATTTCTCCCCGCCCTTGCTGATCCATTTCACGACCACAAACCGGAGGGGCTCCGTGCCGGTGTTGGCGATGCCGTGCAGGTCGCCGGGCTTCGCATACATGAGATCGCCTTTCACGAGGGGAATATCCCGGCCGTTCAAATGCCAGGTGCCGCTACCCTCGATGACATATTGGAATTCCTCGTTGGGGTGCCGGTGGGGTGGCTGCAGTCGTTGGCCGGGCAGAAACTCCAGCACGGCGGTCAGCAGGCTGTCGGTGCCGCAGGTGCAGGCGGTGTCCTTGGTGTAAACCTGGATCGAGCCCCAGGCTCCCGTTGATTTTTTGACGTCGGCCCGGCGGATGATGCAGCTTTCCAGCTCGGTGACTTGTTGGGCTTTCTCGACCGCGATGCCGGCGGCGAACGCCGCGGCGGTGGAGCCAAGCAGGAGGAGAAGGGAGGGGATTTTCATGGGGAAGGGAGGATCAGGGGAAGTTCTTGGCAATGGCCTCGATGGCGGCGTGCAGGTCCGCGGGCAACGGTCCGTGCAGGAAGGCGGCGGTATTTTGCTCGATTTCCGCCGGCTGGCAGGCGCCGACGAGGAGGGTGTTGATCCGTTGATCGGCGGCAACAAAACGGAGGGCGAGCTCCGTCACCGGGACACCGCAATCCTGCCGGAGCTTTTGCAGCGCGGCGAGCTGCCGGTCCGAATTCGGGCCGAGATAGCTGCCTTCCGTGGCCCAGCCCGGCGGCAGGGAATGCACAAAGGTGAACAGGCCAGCGACGATCACGTTCATCCCCTTGGCCGCGGCGGCGGGGATCACATGCTGGCGGGCCGTGGCGTTGAGCGGGGTGTAGTTGTAGGCGACGAGCACGGCATCGAGGCCGTCCACTTCGCGGATCACGCGGCCCAGGTGGCGCGCGTGATTGCCGGTGATCCCGATGCGACGGCACAGGCCGTTCGCCTTCGCCTCACGCAGGAACTGGATGACCGGAGCGCGGGCAAAATCATAGCTGCCCTCCGGATCAAGGAGCCGCCCGGGGGCGACCCCGGAACGGTCCGTCCACCAGCTGGCCCAGTCCGCCTCGTGGATTTGCAGCAGATCAACCGAGTCGCGGCGCAGCAGGCGCAGGCATTCCTGCAGTTGCACCTGCAGGGCCTCGATGGAGCGGAAATGGCGGGCCTCGCGGAAGTAGCCGATCTTGGTCGCGATGAGCGACGCTTCCTTCCTGCCACTGAGGGCCTCGCCCAAGATCACCTGGGAAGCGCCCGAGCGATACATGACCGAGGTGTCGAAACGACGGATGCCCAGCTCCAAGGCCCGGTGCACGGTGGCGACGGAGTGATCGAATCCGGCAAACCGCACGAACCCGCCGCCGAGGGCGAGCCGCGCGCAGGCTGCGGCGTTGGGTTCGGCGGGGTGGGCGGAAGGGGCGGGGGGCATCGGGAAACGTTCAGATCCGGTAGGTCCGGACGGCGTTGTCGTTGAAGATGGCCGTGCGCTCGGCGGGGCTGAGGCCGGCCGTGAACTGCCGGGCGGTTTCCAGCCAGCGCACATAGCCGCTGGCCAGCTTCGCCACGGGCCAGTCGCCGCCAAAGAGGAGGCGCGACGGCCCGAACGTCCCGAGCAGGTGCGCGACGTAGGGCTGGAGCTGGGCGGGCGTCCAGTGCCGGTGGTCGGCCTCGTTGACCAGCCCGGAAAGCTTGCACACCACGTTGGGCAGTCCGGCCAGCGTGCGGATGTGTTCGCGCCACGGGTCGAGCAGAGCGGCGCGGATGCCGGGCTTGCCGCCGTGGTCGAGGATGAAGCTGACCTGCGGGCACTGGCGGACCAGCTCGATGACCGCCGGCAACTGCGGGTGTTTGCAGCAGATATCGAAGCTCAGGCCGGCGGCGGCGAGCTCGCGGACCCCGGTGATGAAGGCCGGCCGGGCGCAATAATCCAGGGGCGCGTGCTCGAAGTGGTGCCGCACGCCGTGCACGAGCGGATGTTGCCGCAGTTCGGCGATGTCGGCCGAGGTCTGGGCCCCGGCATCGATGGTGATCTTGGCGACGATGGCGCGGATGCGCGGATCCTGCACGGCGAGCTTCTCGACCCACTTGACCTCATCCAGCCCGGGTGCCCCGCATTCGACGAAGACGATTTTCTCCGGCGCGGCGGGACCGGCCTCGGCGTGCAAGGTGGCCGGGTCATGACGGTCCCAGATGGAGGGAACCTCTTGCAGCCAGGTGTAGGGCATCAGGGACCGGTCCCAGAAATGCATGTGCGAATCGATGAACGTCATGACGGCGGGCGGGTTGGCTGGTCACGTCGGGCTCACTCGAGCTTGAACTCGATGGTGCCGAGCGGGCCGTACCGGGCGGTGTAGCCGCCCTTCTCAGCGGGCTTGGCCCCGCCGAGCGCGCCGCAAATGAGGAGGTCGCCCTTGTGGATGACACGGCCTTGGTCGAGGATCTGGTTGATCAGGGTCATCAGGTTCTCCGCCTGACCGCCCTTAACCTCGGCGCCGGTGGCTTGGTGGAGCATCCGGCCATCGCGCTGGAGCGAGACGGCGAGGGCATCGAGGTTGCCGGCAACCTCGGGCGCAACCGGCAGGCCGACGATGTAACGGCTGGAACCGGCGTTGGCTGCGACGGCATCGGGGGCGCCGATCTTGCCGCCCATGAGCGAACCGACATTGACCGGCAGCTCGATCACCGGCACCAAGGACTCAATGGCGGTCAGGGCCTGGCGCGGGACGCGGAGCTTCGTGCCGATGTCCACGGCGATCACATAGCCAATCTCCGTCTCCACGAGGATCGGGCGCTTGGGGTCGAGCGGGACGGTCGCGGCGGGGATTGACTCGATCCGGCCGGACTTGAACAGGACGCCGTGCAGGGGACCGCTGAGGCCCAGGGAGGCCTGGGCGGCCGTGGTGACGTAGGCGGCCTTGTAGCCCGCCACCGCGTCGCCTTGGGCGAGGCTCGCACGGACAAGGCGTTTCTGGGCGGCGAAAGCGTCGGCGAGATTTGCGCCGGGCAGGGCGGCGCCGAGGCGGGGCAGGGTGGCCGCGCCGCTGTCGCGGGCCGCGGCCAAGTCCCGCGCATAGGTCCGCACGGCGGGGGCATCCAGATAGCCCTGCCACTTCAGCCAGTTCAGGCACAGGTCACCCCAGTGCCCGACGGGCAGGCCCGTGTCGCGGACACCGAAGCCGTGGCCGCCGGTCCCGAAGAGATGCAGCTCGGAGGCGACGTTGGCCCGCTTGAGCGCGTTCATCAGGATGATCGAGTTGAGCGCGGCGTCGTCGAAGGCGTGCGCGATGAACATCGGCGGCGTGTCCTTGGTCAGGCGCGAGGTGATATCAGCTCGGAGTTCGTTGGTCTGCGGGTTGACAAAGCCGCCGCCGTAGATGGCGATGTTGAAGTCGGGCCGGGTGGAGACGGCGTCGGCGGCATCCATGGGCGGATACTGGCGGGGCTCGGCGTGGTAGACGGAGAGCATGACGTTGATCTCGCCGCCGGCGGAGAAACCGATGGTGCCGATCGCATCGGGCTCCACGCCCCAGGCCGCGGCGCGCGAGCGGATCAGGCCCAGCGCGCGCTGGGCGTCCTGCAGGCCGACCTTCCAGCGCTGGGCCGGATCGCGCGGCGGCACCCGGTATTTCAGGAGAAACGCGGTAATGCCGTGCTCGTTCAGCCACTCGGCGACTTCATAACCCTCGTGCTCGATGGCGAGCCGCTCCAGACCGCCACCGGGAATGACGAGCACGGCCGTGCCGGTGCGTTTCGCCGGGGAGGGCTGGAAGACCGCCAGCGTGGGCACGGTGACATCGGTGATCTGGTCGAAGGGCCGCGGCCGCGCCGGCACGATGTGCTCGGGGCCGATGGCGCCGGTTTCACCGGGTGCCGCGCCCGGCCAGAGCCCCATCGTTTCGTCGGGTTGCCGGGTGACGTTGGGCAGCTTGGCGAATTGATCCGGATCGCCCAGCAGCGGACGCATGATCCGCCCCCGCAGTTGATAGCCGGCGTGGTTGGGATGCACGCGATCCTCGACCCAGATGTCCTCGCGCGGCTTGCCGTCCGCCGTGAGCATGGCGTCCCAGAGGTCGATGAAGCTGAGGCCCGGCTGCGTGGCGATGTAGTCCTTGATGATGCGGTTGGCCGCCTTGCGGCGATCGGCCTCGTCCCAGCGGCCCGGTCCGGGCGTGATGCTGGAAAAGGCGATGGGCACACCGGGCAGCACGGCATGGACCTTGGCGACGAAGGCTTGGAAATCCGCCAGCAACCGCTCGGGGCTCTTGCCGTTGTGCACGTCGTTGCCGCCGACGTGCAGGATGATCATCCGAGGCTTGTGGGGCAGCACCAGGCGATCGGTGTAGTGGAGCAGGTCGGAGGTCTGGAACGAATCGATGCCGCGGTTGACGATGGTGTAGCCGGGCAGGTCCTCGTGGAGGGTTTTCCAGCGGAAGAACTGGGAATCACCTGCGAGGAGGATCGCGCCTTGCGGCGGGGCGGCGGCCCGGTCGGCTGCTTCATAGGCCAGCATCTGGGACTCGAAACGATTTTCCGCCGGCGGAACGGGCTGGGCGCGGGCGGTTCCGGCCAGCAACAGGGCGGTGCCAACAAGGACGGAGCGGGAGACAGTATACTTCATGGCGGGGTAGGGCAACTGAACGACGTTGAACGTGCATTACCGTGCTCCAGTCGCAAGCGGAGAAGCCGGTTCGGCCGGCTGATGACTCAGGTGGGGCGACATTGGCCTTGGCTCCAACCGGAAGGTGGAGTTCATTGGCCATGCCATGAAAATCCCCACTCCGACCCTCTGGCTGGCCGGCCTCGGCCTGCTCCTTGTTTCCCTGGCGTCCGCGCAAACCCCGGCCGCGCCCGTGCCCTTCAGCGCTCCGCCGGAGGCGACTAAAGCCCGGGCCACGCTCCCGCTGATCGCGATCCAAGGGAATCATTTCGTCAACCCGGCGGGTGAGACGGTCATATTCCGCGGGCTGGCGACGTCCGATCCGGCGGAATTGTCGAGGAAAGGGCAGTGGGGCAGGCGTTACTTTGAGGAGGCGAGGAAATGGAACGCCAACGTCGTACGCATCCCCGTCCACCCCGCCGACTGGCGGCGGCTCGGCGAGGCGGCCTACCTGAAGATGCTCGACGAGGCCGTGCAGTGGTCGGGCGAACTCGGGATGTACGTCATCATCGACTGGCACACCATCGGCAACCTGCTCACGGGCGTCTATCACCTGCCGATGTATGTCACGTCGCGCGACGAGACCTTCCGCTTCTGGTACACGATCGCCGAGCGCTACAAGGACAACCCGGTGGTGGCGATGCACGAGCTCTACAATGAGCCCACCAACCGCGACGGCAACATGGGCCCGATGCCGTGGGGGGATTATCGGAAGCTCATCGAGGACCTGACCTTCATGATCCAGTCGATCAATCCGCGGGCCATCGTGCTCGTGGCGGGCTTCAACTGGGGTTACGACCTGTCCCAGGTGCGCTATGACCCGGTGCGCGCCGCGAATGTCGCCTACGTCACCCATCCGTATCCGCAGAAGCGCCGGACGGATTGGGAGACCAACTGGCAGCGGGATTGGGGCCAGGTCGCGGACAAATACCCGGTCGTCGCCACGGAGTTCGGCTTCATGGACGAGAAGGACCGCGGGGCCCACGTGCCGGTGATCGCCGACGAGAAATACGGCGAGGCCATCATCGCGTTCTTCGAGAAGCGCGGCATCTCGTGGACCCCCTGGGTCTTCGACGCCGAGTGGGCGCCGATGCTGATCAAGGACTGGGACTACAACCCCACGCGCCAGGGCGCCTTCTTCCGCGAGAAGCTGCGCCAGCTGAACAAATAGCTCTCCGCCGGGGGGAATCCCGCCCGGACTGCATCCGGTCACTTCGACTTTTTCAGCAGCTTCTTCTTTTGCTGCTCGAATTCCTTGTCCGTGAGCAGGCCGCGCTTGCGCAGGTCGTCCAGCTTGAGCAGCTCGGCATAAAGGTCGCCGGCGTAGGTGGGCAGCACGCCCGCCGGGGCGGCCACGGCCTGAGCCACGCCCGCCGCAGGTGCGGGTGTTTCGACGGTCGTCAGCGCCGCGTCGCCGGGGGCCAGGGCCTTGAACACGACCTTGGCCGAGGCGAAGCCGCCGCCGAAGTGCGGTCGGTCGGTGGAGACGGTCAGGACCTTGAGCACCTTGCCCTGGTCCGTGCAGTACTTGGCCGCGTCCTGCTCGGCTTCCTGCCGGAACTTGGCCACGTCCCGGTCGAAGCCGCTGGTCGCGGTGCGGGTGATGGCAAAGGTGTTTTCACCCATCGACTCCATGGTTGAAGTGGAGGCCCACGCACGGGAAGCGAGGGCGAGGAACAGCGCGAAAACCGAAAACAGCCGGGTCAGGGGGTGGGAGCTCATGCCGGAAATTTCAGCCCATCCGTCCCGCAGGTCAAGTGCGAGACCCGGGATCACCGCCGGAGCGGGATCAAGTCGCGCAGCCGCGGGTCGCGCAGGTAAAGCCCGCCCCAGAGTGCGACGCCGAAAATAAATTGGAGAAAATACGGGTCGCCGACGCGCAGGTGACAGAGGATGGCGCCACCCAGGTAACCGGTGAGCAGGATGGCCCCGAGCACGGCCGTGCGCGGGATCAGGTAAATGATGGTGCAAGTGAGTTCCAGGATCCCGAGCCCGAAGGCAAAGCCCACCGGCAGCTCAAGGTGTTTGAAGCCCTCGTTCAGCTGGGGCGAAGGGATGAATTTCATGGTGCCGCTGAAGAGCAGCATCAGCACGGGCAGGGCGGTCAGGATGTAGCCGGTCACGCGGGCGGCCTTCGAAACGGGGGCGGGTGGGGTGGTGGGTTCCATGGTTGTGGTGTGGCAGGATCAGAGAGGAAAGTCAGGACGGAAGTGCGACATGCTGCGCCAGACGCTCGAGGCACTCGGTCCAGCCGCCGTTGTGACCATCACGGTCCGCCAACGTCTGGAAAGTGGATTGATGCAGGGTCAGCCGCGTTTTCTTTCCCTGTTCGGCGAAGGTGACCTTGACCAGCGTTTCACTGCGGGTGCGCAGTCCCTCTTCGGTCTCGCGCCACCAGGTGAAGACCAGCCGCTCCGGCACCACGATCTCCCGATACTCACCCCAGACCCAGTGGTCGGAGCCGTCGGGCGCTCGCATGCAGAAGCGGTATTTGCCGCCGCCCCGGAAGTCCTGCTCACATGTGGGCAGGGTGAAATGATCCGGTCCCCACCAGCGCACCAAGTGCTCGGGCTTCGTCCACGCTTGGAACACCAGGCTGCGTGGTGCATCGAACAGGCGCTCGATGATCAGGATCCGTTCCGCCGGTTGCTGGCTGATACTCATGATGGGCGAGTCCGAAGTCTTGCTTCATAAAACCGGCCGCCGGCCCAGCACTGGGGGATGGCCAGCACGACCAGCGAGATCGGATACCAGCGGGGCCCCAGCCCCAGGTTCCAGGTAGCGACCACTCCGATCAGTCCGAGGACGACACCCACCCAGCCGAGGATCAGGGCGTGGCGCATCGGCCGGTCGGGCGCGAGCCGGGCCGTCAGCCAGATGCCGGCGATGCTGATGACGAGCCGGTACGAGCTCGCGAGCAGCGCCAGCGGGTCGTTGATCGGCTGGTCCATCGGCGGAAAGACGTGGACCACGTGCAGCACGATATCGACGACGGTCGTGACGATGATGATGAAGAGCATGCCGGCGGCGACGACCCAGATACTTTTCCAGGTAGGCTTGTTCATGATGGGCGCGGTGAAGATATCCGGCGACCTCAGCGGCCGGCGTGGGCACGCTTCATAGCCTTGATGTCGAACTTGCGCATTTTGAGCATGGCCTGCATGGCGCGGTCGGCCTTCACCGGATCCTTGTCGTTCAAAAGCATGAAAAGAATGTCAGGCACGACCTGCCAGGACAGGCCATATTTGTCCTCCAGCCAGCCGCAGCGACTCTCCGCCCCGCCCCGCGTGAGCTTGGCCCAGTAATAATCGATTTCTTGCTGCCTCTTGCAGTGGATGAAGAGTGAGAACGCCGGCGTCAGCTTGTAGTGCGGTCCGCCATTGAACAGGATCAGCTCCTGCCCGGCGAGCTGGAGGGTCACCGACATGGGACTGCTGCTGAGAATCTTGGCCCGCTTGAAGATGGAGACGTAGAATTTCGCGGCCGCCGCGGCCTGACCGTCGAACCAGAGGAAGGGAGTGATTTTTTGCATGGACTAGGATGGTTGAGTTTTTGAAAAAATCAGGCTCAGGCTTTTGCCAGCTGGTCGGCGAGTCGGTCGAGGCTTTCGGACCAGCCCGTCCGCATGCCCATTGTCGCCATCGCGTCGGCAATGGCGGCCGACCCGAACCTCGTCTGGACCGTCAGCACGGTTTTGCGGCCAAGTTCTTCGAAGGTGACGGTGGTGAGGAGTTCGCCCGCGGGATTTTCCCCGGGCCGGCTGCCCGGCTTCAGCAGCTGGTGCCCCGCCAGCGGATTCGTCCAAGCCTCCCACACGAGTTCGCGCGGGGCATAGACGACGCGGGAGAGGACGATCTCGCGGTTGGAAGTATCTTCGCTGGAGTTGGTGGTCATGATTTCATGGGGGCTTGGGCCAGATGCGCGGCCAGGCGGTCGAAGTTTTCCTCGTTGGCGGGGACGATGAAGGGCCGGACCTTTTCGCCTTCGGCCGGGTCGGCAAAGCGCAGCGCCCAGGTGAGCTCGGTGTGATCGCCCTGCGCGGCGAAAGTCATGCTCAGCGTGAAGTCGTGGGTCTGTTGGAAATGGCGCAGGACGATCCGCTCCGGGTGCCCAATCTCGGTGAATTGCTTGGTCATCTCGTAGGCAGCGCCATCGGGTCCATGCATGGTGAACCGCCAGGCACCGCCGGGGCGGAAATCAAAATGATGGAAGGTGTTCGTGAATCCCTTCGGATCCCACCATTGGGCCAGCCGGGCCGGATCGCTGAAGGCCGCGAACACCGCGCTCCGGGGTCGCGGCCAATAGGCGCGAGCTGACAATCTCGCCGGGGATTAGGCTATTTTTTCCTGCGGTCATGGCGTGGTTCCGGGGCGGACGGGGCCTTGCCCTGCATTTCTTTCAGCACGGCGTCCAGGCGGTCAAAGCTCTCCTCCCAGTGGCGGCGGTATTGCCCGATCCAGTCCACGGCCTCCTTCATCGGTTCGGCCTTGATCTTGCAGGGGCGCCACTGTGCGTTGCGGCTGCGCTCGATGAGCCCACTGCGCTCCAGCACGCGGAGGTGCTTCGAAATGGCCGGCAAACTCATGTCGTGCGGCGCGGCCAGCTCGGTGACCGAGCGCACGCCAGACGACAGGCGCGCCAGGATCGCGCGCCGGGTGGGATCGGCGAGGGCGGAAAACACGAGACTGAGACGGTCCGGTGACATGCGATTTCCTTAATTAACCAACTGGTTAATTAAGGAGCGGGCGCTGTCAAGTCCTGTGTTCTTGGCTGCTGCTCGCAGTGGGCGGACTGATTCCGATCGCGGCGCAGTTTGGCGGGAAAATTCACCGCGACTTGCTTCGCCGACCAAGATGGTTTGACTGCCGGTCATGCCCCCAACAACCCCCGCCTCCCTCGATCTCACCCGCCGCCGGTTCCTGGCGCTCTCCGGGATGGTGCCCGCCGCCCTGCTGGCCCAATCCGTCGCTGGTCGCGCAATGGCCGTCGCCGGTACCCCCGCCCCGGCCGCCAAAAAATACCCCATCGGCATCGAGCTCTACGCCGTGCGCGGCGAACTGGCCAAGGATCTGCCGGGCACCCTGCGCGAAGTGGCGCGGATCGGTTACGAGGTGGTCGAGTTCTACGCGCCGTACTTCTCGTGGACACCCATCTACGCGAAGCAGGTGCGCAGCCAGCTGGACGATCTCGGCCTGCGCTGTTTCTCGACGCACAACCATCTGGAGTCGTTCACCCCAGGCGACGGCATGGCCAAGGCGATCGAGCTGAACCAGATCCTCGGCGCCCGGCATCTCATTCTCGCCAGTGCGGGCCGCGAAGACAAGGGCCTGGAGGGTTGGAAGAAACTTTGCGAGCAGCTCTCCGGAGCGGTGGGACAGCTTCTGCCGCACGGCCTGACCGCCGGGTTTCATAATCACCAGACGGAGTGGCAGGCGCTGGAGGGCGACCTGCACATCATGGACCTGATCGCGGCCAACACGCCGCAGGAATTCGTGCTCCAATTGGATGTCGGCACCTGCATGGAAGCCGGCGCCGACCCTGTCGCGTGGATCAAGGCCAACCCCGGCCGCATCAAGAGCGTCCATCTCAAGGACTGGACTCCGGGCAAGAACGAGGACGGTAAGGGATATCGCGTGTTGTTCGGCGAAGGCGTCACACCCTGGGCCGATCTTCTCGCCGCGGTGGAATCAGTCGGCGGCGTGGAATTCTACCTGATGGAGCAGGAAGGCAGCCGTTACTCCGAGTTCGAGACCGCGCAGCGCTGTCTCGACAAGTGGAAGGCGATGAGGAAGAATGCCTGACCGCTCCGACG